>JAOUHV010000008.1 GCA_029884425.1 Gammaproteobacteria bacterium | reverse complement strand
CGTACCCGTGTCGCAGAAATTTCTACCATGGGTCGAAACGCGCAAGGCGTGCGTTTGATCAATCTGGTGGACGGCGAAAAGCTGGTGGGCCTGGATCGAATTTGTGAAGTAGATATCAATGGGGAAGGCGAGGATGATGTCGCCGCGGAGACCCCGGAAGCATAGTTTTCCTGTTGGGAGTGTGATTGAGAATGAGCAGGGTGTTTAATTTCAGTGCCGGTCCGGCCATGGTGCCGGAAGAAGTATTGCTGCAAGCCAAGGCCGAAATGGACGATTGGCGCGGCACCGGTATGTCGGTGATGGAAATGAGTCATCGCGGCAAGGAGTACATGTCCATTGCTGGGCAGGCCGAAGCCGACTTGCGCGAAATCATGAACATTCCCAAAAATTACAAAGTGCTGTTCCTGCAGGGCGGTGCCAGCAGTCAGTTTGCGATGGTGCCGATCAATTTATTGCGCGGCAAAAAAAGCGCGGATTACATCGTCAATGGCACCTGGAGCAAAAAGGCGATCGATGAAGCCAAGCGGTTTTGCACCCCCAATCTGAGCGCCAGTGTCGACAAGTGGAACACCGTTCCCGCGTTTGATACCTGGAAACTCAACTCTGATGCTGCTTACGTACACTACACGCCCAACGAAACTATCGAAGGCGTCGAGTTTCCGTTCATCCCTGACACTGGTGATGTGCCGCTGGTGGCAGATATGTCATCCAATATTTTGTCGCGGCCCATGGATGTCAGCAAATTTGCGCTGATTTATGCCGGTGCGCAAAAGAACATTGGTCCTGCCGGTCTGACTGTGGTGATTGTGCGTGATGATTTGATTGGTCATGCGATGCCCAGCATGCCGCTGATGTTTGATTACAAAATTCACGCGGATAACGATTCGATGTACAACACGCCAGCGACCTATTCCTGGTACATCGCTGGACTGGTGTTTGACTGGATCAAGCGTAAAGGTGGTCTGGATAAAATCGCCGAAATTAATGATCGCAAGGCCAGCAAATTGTACGCGGCGATTGATGGCTCGGATTTCTACAGCAACCCGGTGGAAAAACACTGCCGCTCATGCATGAACGTGACATTCACCTTGGCTGATGCCTCGCTGGATGATGTGTTTTTGAAGGAAGCCGCGGCAGAGGGACTAACGACACTCAAGGGACATCGTTTGGTGGGTGGCATGCGTGCCAGCATTTACAACGCCATGCCTGAAGCCGGGGTGGATGCCCTGGTTGCATTCATGAAAGATTTCGCAGCGCGTCGCGGTTAATTGTAGAAGACAGCATGGCAAACGAAGAGCAACTCAAACAACTACGCGACCAGATTGATGCGATTGATGAGCAGATTCAGGAGCTGATCTCGCGTCGTGCGGATTGTGCGCACAAAGTGGGTGAGGTCAAGCGCGCGACTGGCGAGGACGTGGTGTTTTACCGCCCTGAGCGAGAAGCGCAAATTTTGCGGCGCGTGAAAGAACGCAATCGTGGCCCGCTTGCCGCTGATGAAATGGCTCGCTTGTTTCGCGAGATTGTCTCTACCTGTCTGGCGCTTGAGCAGCAGTTGTCGGTGGTGTATCTGGGGCCGGAAGGTTCTTACACGCACACCGCCGCGATCAAACATTTTGGCAAAGCAGTTAAACCCGTACCAGTGGCGGCGATTGATGAAACCTTCCGTGAAGTCGAAGCCGGAAGTGCGGACTATGGCGTGGTGCCGGTGGAAAATTCCACCGAAGGTGTGGTCAATCACACCCTCGATATGTTCATGCGCAGTCCGTTGAAAATTTGCGGCGAAGTTGAACTGCGGATTCATCATCACTTGCTCAGCAAAGAAAGTGACGTCAAAAAAATTAAGCGCATTTATTCGCATCAGCAAAGTTTTGCCCAGTGCCGCGAATGGCTCAATGCCAATATGGCCGGGGTTGAGCAAATCGTGGTTGGCAGCAATGCGGTGGCGGCCAAGCGTGCCGCAGAAGAGCCAGGCACTGCTGCAATTGCCGGCGAAACTGCAGGCAGTTTGTACGAACTGAATTCACTATTCGCCAACATCGAAGATTCGCCAGATAACACTACGCGCTTTTTGGTAATAGGCAAGCACATGCCAGGTCCCAGTGGGGCGGATAAAACGTCGCTGTTGTTGTCGGTTAAAAATCGTCCTGGTGCGTTGTACGGTCTGCTTGAACCGTTCCGACGTCATGGAATCAGTCTGACGCGGATTGAGTCGCGTCCCTCGCGTCGTCAGGCGTGGGATTATGTGTTTTTTGTCGATCTGGAAGGTCACGCACAGGATGAGCATGTGCAGCAGGCTTTGTCTGAATTGAGTGATGAAGCTGTGATGGTCAATGTTCTGGGTGCCTACCCCAAAGCCGTGTTTAAAGGATAATGTGTGAATCGTTGTGATTTTGATTTGTTGCAGTTGGCAACGCCCGGTGTTTCCAGTCTGAAGGCTTATCCGCCCGGTAAACCGCTGGATGAACTCAAACGCGAATACGGTATCAGTGAAGCGATTAAACTGGCTTCCAATGAAAATCCTCTGGGTCCCAGTCCTGCCGTTATTGATGCGGTAATGACGGCGATGAGAGATGTAGCGCGTTATCCCGATGGTAACAGCTACTATCTGAAAAAAGCGTTGGCTGACAAACATGGCGTAGAGTTGAATCAAATCATCATTGGCAACGGTTCCAATGATATTCTGGAACTGGTTACTCGTGCGGTGGTAACGCCGGAACATGAAGTGCTGTTCTCTGAGCATTCGTTTGCAGTTTATCCGATTGTGACCCAGGCCGTGGGTGCCAAAGCGGTTGTCGCACCGGCAAAAAACTGGGGCTACGATCTTGATGCACTGGCTGCACGTATCAGCGACAAGACGCGGATTATTTTTATTGCCAATCCCAATAATCCAACCGGAACCTGGTTGCCTAAAAACCAAATCAAGGCGTTTCTCGATAAAGTCCCCAGTAATGTGCTGGTGGTGTTGGATGAGGCGTATCACGAATACGTGGGCGAGCCTGAATATGGTTCGGCACTGGCGTGGGTGAGTGAGTACGACAATTTGTTGGTAGCACGTACTTTCTCCAAAGCATACGGTATGGCGGGATTGCGCGTCGGTTACAGCGTATCGCATCCCAAAGTGGCGGACTTGCTCAATCGTGTTCGTCAGCCATTTAACGTCAATAGTCTGGGGCAGGTGGCGGCAGTGGCGGCGCTGCACGATAAAGATTATTTGGCGCGCGGCGTGAAACTGAACAATGACGGCATGGCACAATTGATTGCTGGTTTTGAATCACTGGGTCTCGATTATATTCCGTCAGTGGGCAATTTTATCTGCGTGGATTTGGCACAAACGGCTGCGCCGATTAACGAGCTGTTGATGCGCGAAGGGGTGATCGTTCGCCCTATCGCAAACTACGGCATGCCTAATCATTTGCGTATCAGTATTGGTCTGCAAACTGAAAATGCCCGTTTCCTGACGGCTCTGAAAAAGGTTTTGAATAAATAATTGTCATGATTAAACAGTTGACCATTATTGGCGTCGGTTTGATCGGCGGTTCACTGGCGCGCGCTGCGAAAAAAAATAATCTGGTGCAGCGTGTTGTAGGTGTGGATCGCAACATAGATCAACTGAAAAAAGCGGTTGAACTGGGCGTGATTGATGCCTACGAAACCGATATCGCCAACGGTGTGAAAGACGCTGAAATTGTCGTGGTGGCAGTGCCATTGGGGGCAATGGAGTCGGTGTTCGCGGCGATGAAAGATCATTTGCCCGCCGATGCCGTGATTTCCGACGTGGGATCGTCCAAGCGCAGTGTGGTGGATGCCGCGAAAAAAGCGTTTGGTCAGTTACCGCCGGGATTTGTGCCCGGACATCCGATTGCTGGCACGGAAAAAAGTGGCGTTGAAGCCTCATTTGCCGAACTGTATGAACAGCGCTGCGTGATTATCACCCCGGTGGAAACATCCGCGCAGTGGGCAGTGGAAAAGCTGCAGGCGCTGTGGTCTGGCTGTGGTGCAGAAGTCTCCAGTATGAGTGCCGAGCATCACGATGAAGTGCTTGCTGCGACCAGTCACTTGCCGCATGTGCTGGCGTTTGCCTTGGTGGATACCTTGGGGCAAATGCACGAGAGCAAGGAAATTTTTAAATACGCCGCTGGCGGGTTTCGCGATTTTACGCGCATTGCCTCCAGTGATCCGGACGTGTGGCGCGATATCTGTCTTGCCAACGGCGATGCACTGCTGCTTACACTTGAACGTTATAAACAGGAATTGGATACGCTGGCGCAGGCAATTGTCGCCAAAGATGCCAAACAGGTTGAAACCATTTTGCGACGTGCGAAACAGATTCGCGATCGTCATGTGATTCGTTAGGAAAAAGACATCATGGGCCATTCAGAAAAAAATATTCGTTATGTTGCCAAAGCTGGCGGTGCGCTTAAGGGTACGGTTCGTGTGGCGAGTGATAAATCCATTTCACATCGCAGTATCATGTTCGGTTCGCTGGCCGAAGGTGTAACCGAAGTGTACGACTTTTTGGAAGGCGAGGATGCGCTGGCGACACTGAAGGCGTTTCGTGACATGGGTGTGAGCATCGAAGGCCCAAAAAATGGTCGAGTGACCATTCGCGGTGTGGGCATGCATGGGCTGAAACCGCCGAAAAATGCGCTGGATCTGGGTAACTCTGGAACATCCATGCGCCTTTTGTCTGGTTTGCTCGCGGGGCAGTCATTTGATTGTACGCTGATTGGCGATAAATCTTTGTCCGGACGCCCTATGCGCCGCGTCACTGATCCGCTGTCCAAAATGGGCGCGAAGATCGACAGTACTGAAAAAGGCACTGCGCCTTTGCGCATTCATGGTGGCAGCAAGCTCAAAGGTATTCGTTACGATATGCCCATGGCCAGCGCACAGGTGAAATCCTGTTTGTTGTTGGCAGGGTTGTATGCCGAAGGTGAAACCTCGGTAACTGAACCGGGTGTGACCCGTGATCACACCGAGCGCATGCTGCAGGGCTACGGCTACGACGTTAAGGTTGAAGGCAGTCGCGTTACCTTGCAGGGCGGGGGGAAACTGGTATCTCCTGGCAAGTTGCAAGTGCCGGCGGACATTTCTTCTTCTGCATTTTTCCTGGTGGGAGCGAGTATCGCGCCGGGCTCCAATTTGCTGCTGACCGATGTGGGCATCAATCCTACTCGTACCGGCGTGATCGATATCCTGAAGCTGATGGGGGCGGATCTGACCCTGGAAAATCAGCGCATGGCCGGTGGCGAGCCCATTGCTGACATTCGGGTGCGCAGTGCCAAGTTGAAAGGAATCAATATTCCTGAAGAGTTGGTGCCACTGGCGATTGACGAATTCCCTGCGCTGTTCGTTGCCGCAGCCTGTGCGGAAGGCCGTACCGTATTGACCGGGGCTGAAGAACTGCGTGTTAAGGAAAGTGACCGTATTCAGGCGATGGCCGATGGCTTGGTTGCGCTGGGCGTCAAAGCCAAGGCAACACCGGACGGTATCATTATTGATGGTGGCCCAATCAGTGGCGGTGAAGTGGACAGCCTGGGCGATCATCGTATTGCCATGTCGTTCACCATGGCGGCACTTCGAGCATCTGGTGACATCATTATTAATGATTGCGCGAATGTGGCAACGTCGTTCCCCAATTTTGTGAGTTTGTCCCGCGAAGCGGGTCTGGATATGACTGTCGAGGGCTAAAAATGACTAAGCTCCCCCGGGTTTTGACCATTGATGGCCCCAGTGGCTCTGGCAAGGGTACGATTGGCTGGAATATTTCCAGAGAATTAGGCTGGGATTTTCTCGATAGTGGGGCGATTTACCGGCTATTGGGTTTGTCTGCTCACCAGCGGGGAGTGGATTTGGCGGATGAGGTCGCGCTGGTGGCTTTGGCGCAGCAACTGGATATCCGCTTCGCGGCGGTTGATGGGGCGGATCACTTCATTACCCTGCTTGATAATCAGGATGTTACCGCTGAAATTCGGACCGAGGAATGTGGTCGGTATGCCTCCAAAGTGGCGAGCTTGCCTTTGGTTCGCCAGGCGCTGTTGGCCCGTCAGCGGGCGTTTCGTCAGGTCCCTGGGCTAGTAGCCGATGGCCGGGATATGGGCACTGTGGTGTTCCCGGACGCAGATGTGAAGGTGTTTATGACTGCCAGTGCCAAAGTGAGAGCGGAACGACGCTTTAACCAGTTGAAACAAAAGGGCATTGATGCTAATCTTGGACAGATTTTGGCCGATATCGAGGAACGCGACGCTAGGGATACTTCCCGCGCCGTTTCACCGTTGGTTCCTGCAGTAGATGCGGTGGTGATTGACACTTCTGCACTTGGTATTGAGGAAGTAACGAGGCAGGTATTGGCCTTGATCCGTTAAACATACGTTTTTGTTAATGTCAGGGCAAGTGATCTGTGGGGCTCCCATCACGAAATGAGCGCTACGGGCTTGCCTGTCTTGACTTTTATAAACTAACGCGTGGATTTTTCGGTTGGAGTGATGGTGCTGACTGAACTGTTCATAAGACTATTGATAAGGCTGATTTATAATGGGTGAAAGTTTCGCGGAACTGTTTGAACAGAGTTTACAGAACGAAAACATGACTCCGGGTGCAATCGTTACTGGTTTGGTAATGAGCATCGAAAACGGTTATGTTGTTGTAAACGCCGGTTTGAAATCTGAGGGTGTTATCCCTGTTGAACAGTTCTACAGTGAGAGCGGTGAGCTGGAAATCAAGGTTGGCGACGAAATCGAAGTTGCCCTTGATACAGTAGAAGACGGCTATGGTGAAACCCGTCTGTCCCGTGAAAAAGCCAAGCGTGCTCAAACATGGATCATGTTGGAAAAAGCACACGACGCCAATGTAACCATCACTGGTATTATCAGTGACAAGGTTAAAGGCGGCTTCACGGTCGAAATCAAGAATGTCCGCGCCTTCCTGCCCGGTTCGTTGGTGGATGTGCGTCCAGTGCGTGACTCTTCCTACCTGGAAGGCAAAGAGCTGGAATTCAAAGTTATCAAAATCGATCGCAAGCGCAACAACGTGGTTGTTTCTCGCCGCGCCGTGGTTGAGAGCGAAAGCTCTGCCGAGCGCGATGCGCTGCTGAAGAACCTGGAAGAGGGTTCTGTTGTTAAGGGTATTGTTAAGAACCTGACAGATTACGGCGCATTCGTTGATTTGGGCGGTATCGATGGTCTGCTGCACATCACTGACATGGCCTGGAAGCGCGTTAAGCACCCAAGCGAAGTTGTGAATGTTGGCGACGAAATTGAAGTTAAGGTTCTGAAGTTTGACCGCGAGCGTAACCGCGTATCTTTGGGTCTGAAGCAAATGGGCGACGATCCTTGGTTGGATATCGCACGTCGCTACGCCATGGGCACTCGCATGTTCGGTAAAGTAACCAATATCGCTGATTACGGTTGCTTTGTTGAGGTTGAGGAAGGTGTTGAAGGTTTGGTTCACGTATCCGAAATGGATTGGACCAACAAGAACATCCACCCAAGCAAAGTGGTTAACGTTGGTGATGAAGTTGAAGTCCAGGTGCTGGACGTTGACGCAGAGCGTCGTCGTATTTCCCTGGGTATCAAGCAGTGCCAGGAAAATCCCTGGGAAGTGTTTGGCTCCAAGCACAACAAGGGCGACCACATCAGCGGCAAGATCAAATCTATCACTGATTTCGGTATCTTCATCGGTCTGGATGGCGGTATTGATGGTCTGGTTCACTTGTCCGATATTTCTTGGAATGAGACTGGCGAAGAAGCCATTCGTAACTTCAAGAAAGGTGACGAAGTTGAAACCGTTATCCTGGTTATCGATCCAGAGCGTGAGCGCATTTCTCTGGGCATCAAGCAGTTGGAAAAAGACCCGTTCTCCAACTTCCTGGCTGAACACACCAAGGGCAGTGTTGTCCGTGGTACCGTTCGTGAAGTAGATGCCAAAGGTGCGACGATCGATCTGGGTGATGGCATTGAAGGCTATTTGCGTGCTTCTGAAATGTCTATGGAGCGCATTGAAGATGCGCGCAAGGAATTCAAAGAAGGTGATGCGGTTGAAGCCAAGTTCATTGGCGTTGATCGTAAGAACCGCGTGATTTCCTTGTCTATCCGTGCGAAAGACAGTGACGAAGAAGCGGAAGCGATCAATGACTA
The DNA here is from genome assembly GCA_029884425.1 of Gammaproteobacteria bacterium. NCBI lineage: Bacteria > Pseudomonadati > Pseudomonadota > Gammaproteobacteria > Gammaproteobacteria bacterium. The sequence continues at coordinate 82,430 of JAOUHV010000008.1, read as the reverse complement.
TCGCGCAGGATCTTCTGCCGGTGGTGCAACTCTTGGCGATCTGCTCAAAGAACAGATGGAAAGCAAGAGTTAATTGCACTTGGATATGTGGCTCGGACAGTGTCCGGGCCGCATAGCCCGAAAGGGTAGTTGCTGCGATATCAGGTCTATGCTCTAATTAAGTCAATGACCTACAGCTGTATGCTGAGGTTGTTTCGGGCGATAACAAGCGAGGACGTTGATGTATGAATGATGACAGTGACGTACAAGAAAATACCGTGACGAAATCTGAATTGATGGAGTCATTGGCTCGCAAGCTACAGGCTCGGCAGGATTCACTGGCGCAGAAGGATGTAGAACTGGCAGTGAAAACCATGCTTGAGCAAATGACACAAGCATTGGCTGTTGGAGAGCGGATCGAGATCCGTGGCTTTGGCAGTTTTTCTCTTCACTTTCGGCCTCCACGCTTGGGGCGAAATCCAAAAACGGGCGATCCGGTGCCATTGTCGGGAAAGTTCGTGCCTCATTTTAAGCCCGGCAAGGAATTGCGTGAACGCGTAAATGCGGCGCTGCAGGATGAGCTCAAAAATAGATAGCCACCCCCCCCTCTTTTGGTGGTAAATCCGGTGCGCTGCCAGCGGTGACGCTTTGAGTGGCGCTTAAAGCTATGTATGATAGTGCAGGTTGAATGTAGGCCATCAGGGGATAGGCATGTCGAAATTGATCCTATACATTTTCCTGTTCATGATTTTGCTGCTGGTTCTCAGTTTTTCTGTGAATAATTCGCACACTGTCAATTTGAATTATTTCCTCGGCTCAGTTGACTTGCCATTGGCCTTGTTGCTGGTGCTGACTTTGTCAGTGGGGGCTATTCTGGGTGCGCTGGTAATGTTGCGTCCAGTGTTGTCTTTGCGAATGGAAGTGGGCCGGTTACGTCGTGGCAAGCGTGCGGTTGAACAAGAGCTCAACGGTTTACGTTCCTTGTCTGTCAAGGAGCAATAACTCATGTCTGATCTGCTATGGTTTTTACTGCCCGTAGCAGCATATTCCGGTTGGTGGGTTGCCGTCAGGCAACAAAAATCACGTCGCTCCGTTTCTGCGCTGACTGAGGATTACTACAAAGGTATCAACTACCTGCTGAACGAACAGCAGGATAAGGCAATGGACATTTTTGTCCGCATGATGGATGTGAACACCGATACGGTTGAACTCCATTTGGCCTTGGGCACGATTTTTCGCAAACGGGGTGAGGTGGATCGAGCAATCACACTCCATCAAAATTTAATTGCCAGACCTAATTTGTTGCCCCAGCAAAAAGAATTGGCACTGCTGGAGTTGGCTCAGGACTTTTTGGCTTCAGGGCTGTTGGACCGGGCAGAGCGGCTGTTACTCGATTTGAAATTGTCACACCAGCATTGTGAGCAGGCTCTGCGACATCTGGTGGATGTGTACCAATTTGAAAAAGATTGGGAAAAAGCCATTGTGACAGCCCAGCAGTATGAACGAATTTCCGGGCGTAAACTATCTGCGCGAATATCACACTTCTATTGTGAGCTGGCTGAGGCGGCGATCGCAAAATCAGATCAGGCCAACGGCAAAGCATTGCTCAAAAAAGCGTTGGCCGTTGACGTATATTGTGCGCGGGCTAACATTCTGGTTGGCGCGATGGAAATGCAAAATCAGAATTACCACCAGGCGATTGTTGCCTTCATGGAAGTGTTGGAACAGCAGCCAGCGCTTATTGGCGAGGTTTTACCTTCGCTGATTAAGTGTTACGAAGCGCAGGGTTGGGAAAAAAATATTTCTGGTGTACTGGATGAAATATGGAGCCGGTATAAACCCAAACGCAGTGCGCTGTTGATGTCGCGGATGTTTGCCAGATTTGGTACTCAGCACGACGCGGAGCAAGTACTGCGGCGGCTTATGTTGGAGTTTCCGTCAGTGCAAACGCTGGCGTCGTATGTGAATTCGGTGGATTTGAAAACGAATCCTCAGGGAGTTGAGTACGTAAAAAATGCATTGTCACAAATGTTGAGTGAAGGTGCTTCGTATCGTTGTGATGACTGCGGCTTTTCTGGAAAAGAACTCCATTGGCAATGTCCCAGCTGCAAGGCCTGGGGCACAATTAAACCTCTATAAAAATTGTAAAAAATGAAGAATGTTACGTCTCCTGTTGTTGTGGCACTGGATTATGCCGATAGTAAGTCAGCATTAAAAATGGCCTCACAGCTAAATCCTGCGGATTGTCGAGTTAAAGTCGGCAAGGAATTATTTACTGCCGAAGGTCCTGCGGTGGTTGAGGCTTTGCATAAAGCAGGGTTTGAAATATTTTTGGATCTGAAATTTCATGATATTCCCGCGACGGTTGGTAAGGCATGTCGCGCAGCAGCGGAGCTGGGCGTTTGGATGGTCAACGTGCATGCCAGTGGCGGTAGCCGGATGATGGAGGCTGCACGCGAAGCCGTGGATGCATCCACACATCAGCCGTTATTGATTGCAGTGACTGTGTTGACCAGCATGGATCAAAGTGATCTGAGTGAAATTGGCATTTCGGTTTCTCCCATTGAGCAAGTTAAGCGTTTGGCGAGTTTGGCCAAAAAAAGTGGTATGGACGGCGTGGTGTGCTCGGCGCAGGAAGCACAGATGTTGCGCCAGGAAATAGCGGCGCCATTTGCGCTGGTCACGCCAGGAATTCGCCCTCTGGGGGCCGATGCTGGTGATCAGCGACGGATTCTTACCCCATCACAGGCAAAGCAGGTTGGGGTGGATTATATGGTTATTGGCCGGCCAATAACCCAGGCGGCTGATCCGCAGGCTGCGTTGGGGCAGATTCTGCAGGAGCTAGGGAATCAATAGATTGATGCCTTGGCCATCTCGGTTATTTCTATTTGCCTTTCTCATGGTGTCGGCATTCTCGCTGAGGGCGGAAGTTGTCGACGGTCATCGCGACTCTCTGCCTGTGTTGTCAGGCGACTATCGATTTAGCTACGAAGAAATCCAGTTGCCCGACGGCGAGCGGATGGGATTATTGGGTGGCAATTATTTGCTGCGCAATGATCACAACGTTTATTTGGGATTGGGTATTTATGGCGCAGTGACTGGTCAGCGGGGTGGTTTTTTTGTAGGTGGTTTTGACACGGGCGCCGTTGTCTGTCGATGGCAATATTGGTGTGTCGATGCGGGTGCCTATGTCGGCGGCGGCGGTGGCGCGGCTGCGCCTCAGGGTGGTGGATTGATGCTGCGTCCTCATCTGGAACTGCGTTATTTGGCGCGGGATGAGGGTTGGCAATGGGGCGTTGGGGTGAGCGAAGTGCGCTTTCCCAATGGCAATATTACCGATCGTCAGGGTTATTTGTCGGTTGCAAGACGTTTTCAGACGCTGATGTTGCCGGGCTGGCACGAGTCAGCTGATTTGCAAAAATGGAGTGCGCCGTTGGCGGCTCTGGAGGGCTCGTCCCGGACAATATATTTGCAGTTGATGAACTACTATCCCACTTATTCGCAGCGAGGTCGATCGGGGAAAGTGCTCGATCAGGCCATCCAGGTGGGGGGGGTGCGTTGGCGTCAAGACTGGTTGGATGACTGGCTGCTTGATTTTGAAACTGCGGGTGCCTTTGGTGGTGAAGTGGATGGCTTGGCCCAGGTATTTGCGGGAACCAGTTGGCGCTGGTGTCGACTAAGTTATTTTGATTGTTATGCGACGGCGATGATTGGTTCTGCGGGCGGTGGTGATTTGCACACCGGCGGCGGCGTATTGGGGCGAGTACTATTGGGTAGTGAATACGCGATCAATAAACATTGGTCAGTATTGGTTGAGGGCGGACAAACTTCCGCGTTACAGGCACCGTTTAACGCTTCCATGTTGAATGTCGGATTGGGATATCGGTATGGCGTAATTCAGCCAACTCGGCGGATGGTTGCTGACGACTCTCGTTCCACCGAATGGCAGCGAAATCGCTGGCGTCTGGGCGCGCAAAGCTATTTTTCATCCGTTGATCAGTTGCGAAAAAGTTCGCAAGGTAGTGAGCAGGTAGATTTGTTGGCGTTGAAACTGGATAGTTTTTTTAGCAAAACAGGTTATGTGACTGGCCAGGCATTAGGTGCTTTTCGTGGCGACGCGGGTGGATACGCGGTGGGTTTGATGGGGATAGGTGGCCATTGGATGTTGAGTGATGCCTGGTTTGCCGAGGCGGAAGTGACGACCGGAGCCGCCGGCGGCGGTGGTATTGCGGTTGGAAGTGGTGCGGTTTTACAACCAATGCTGTCGTTGGGCTGGCGTTTTGATCCGTCGCTGGCGGTTTCGTTTAGTGCCGGTCAGGTATGGGCGATTGACGGCGAATTGTCCGCACAAGTGGCTGATGTTTCGGTAAACTATCATTTTTCTGTGCCTCACTGGGTGCAGTAGCAGGACATAATATTTGTTTAGTTGGGGGATTGGGATCAAATGCGATTGTTATTAAACATGGCGATGGCCGTAATGTTGGGCTTGATGCAGGGCGCGACGTTTGCGGCGCCGACTCCGACTGCACAGCAGTTGCAAATGTTTAATTCGTTGTCCACCTCTGAGCAGCAGCAAGTGTTGAAAATGATGGGGAAGTCGGGTGATAGCTTTGGAAACACTTTGCTAGGTGGTGTCGGAACTGGTGGGAAAAATGTGGCCGGTTCAGATAAAAAAACAGGCTCACAGAAGTCTCAATCCGAGGAAAGTACTGACCCAGCGTCGCCCGATTTGCGGGATCTGCGTGACTTGCGCTTCGCGCCCGGTGATAGTTTGATTGTGCGTTATATTCCTAAAGCTGATTTGTTGCCCAGAGAATTGTTGCCGCCCGCCAAAAATGCATCGCCAGGTGCAGTAGTGCCTGATCGTCCGCAAGAGCTGTATGTTTTGGATAAATACGGCGTACTAAATTTGACTTATGCTCCCCCCATTCCTCTCGCTGGTTTGGATGAAGAACAAGCATCGCTGCGAGTGGCTTTGGAGCCCGTGTTTGATAATTATTTTGTTATCGTGACCAAATTGCATTTGCAGCCTCAGGGAAAGGAAGCGCTCAAGCCTTTTGGATATGAACTTTTTAAGGCTGAAACCAATGTTAATGGTATGGACGAGAGCAGTTCCATGTCTGTGCAGATGCCGGTACCGTCAGATTATGTGGTTGGTCCAGGCGATACGGTTAATGTGCAATTGTTTGGTAAAGAGAATCAACTTTACGAACTGGAAGTGAGTCGTGAAGGTAGTTTGTTGTTTCCCGGCGTTGGCGCAATTTCAGTCGTGGGCATGAGTTTTTCTGAACTCAAACGGGATTTAAGCAAACGCATACAGAACCAGTTTATCGGTGTAGAAGCCCAGGTTTCCATGGGGCAGCTGCGGACCATCCAGGTTTTTGTGACTGGTGAAGTGGCCAAGCCAGGAAGCTATTTGGTAGGTGCGCTCAGCACCATGACACAAGTGCTAAGCACAGCGGGCGGAATGACCGAAATTGCATCCATGCGCAATGTGTCGTTAAAGCGTAAAGGCCGACTGATTCAAGATCTGGATTTGTATGAGTTGCTGTTGAATGGCAATTCCAGCAGCGACTTGCGTTTGCAGTCGGGCGATGTGGTCCACGTTCCAGCATTGAGTCGTTCGGTAAGTATTATCGGTGAAATTCGTCGCCCTGCGATTTACCAGTTGCGTGGCAAGGAATCGTTAAAGGATTTGTTTCAGTTGGCTGGCGGTCTGACTGCCGATGCGTTTGAGCTAGGTGTGCGTATTGAGCGGGTTGTCGAGGGTGGTGCGCGCAAAGTGTTGTCCGTGGAGATAGCTAAGGCATCCAGTGTTGTGTTGCAAGATGGTGACCTGGTGCAAATTAATGCAGTGGCATCGCGAGTAGAAAAATATGTTCAACTGACAGGCTGGGTGGATAGACCAGGACGCTATCAGTGGGCCCCAGACATGCGGGTGTCGCAATTGCTAGGTCGACGCGCACAAATGGATCCGCAAACCGATTTTTCCTACTCACTGGTGAAACGCTACGGCACTGACACGCACTTGGAGGTGACAGGGTTTGATTTGGGGCAGGCCCTGGACAACCCGGGTAGTGATGCGGATTTGAAATTACAGGCTCGTGATGAGGTGGTTGTTTTTGCGACGGGCCAGAATCGGCAAATAGAAATGACGAGAATTGTCACCGAATTGCGTAAACAGGCAAGGTCGGATAATCCAGCGTTGTTGGTGCGGTTGCATGGCCAGGTACACTCACCTGGCGAGTTCCCGTTGACACCGGGGATGCGAGTCAGCGATTTGTTGCGTGCGGGTGGCATGCTGTTGGATTCGGCACACGTGATGGAAGCCGAGCTGACGCGTTTCAGCGTCGATGCCGAAAATGGCCGACAAATTAGCCACATGAAAATTGAGTTGCAGTCGGTATTACGTGGTGAGCGTTCAGCAGACATTACCCTGCAGCCTTATGACGTCTTGACCATTAAGGAAATTCCGCAATGGGAGGAACGCGATAGCGTAGAGGTGGCTGGCGAAGTGAGATTCCCTGGTCGTTATCCCATTCGTCGTGGTGAAACGTTGAGCGAATTGATTGTTCGTGCCGGAGGTTTTACCGATCACGCCTATATTCAAGGCGCCGTTTTCATGCGCGAAGAATTGCGTGAGCGCGAGCAAAAACAGCTCGATGCGATGGCAGCGAATCTTGAAGCGGAATTGGCCGCGGTTGCTTTGCAGCGCTCGGGTGAAGTCAGTCAGGTTTCTACCGCAGGTATGGCCAATGATCTGTTGGGCAAATTGAAAACAGTGAAGGCTGCGGGGCGTTTGGTTATTCATTTGGATGCGGTGAAAGCTAGCCTGGATTCGGGCCGAAGGACAAATACAGGCGACGACATTGTTTTGCAGGGCGGCGATAAATTGTTCATCCCTGGTCAGATGCAGGAAGTGACAGTATTGGGTGAAGTGTTTCATCCGACTTCGCACTTGTATCGTTCAGGCGCGGATATTGAAAAATATCTGGATGCCAGTGGTGGCATGACCAACAAGGCGGATGCTGAGAGGGTGTATGTCATTAAAGCCAATGGTTCGGTGCAATTGGCCAAACGCAGTTGGTTGGAGCCACAAGTCAACCTGTCTCCAGGCGATACGGTCATTGTGCCGTTTGATTCGGAAAAGGTCAGTTCACTGAAATTGTGGACCGACGTTTCACAAATCGTTTATCAGCTGGGTTTATCCGTGGCGGCGTGGAAGAACGTTGGCCTGTTGGCCATGTAGAGGTTTGAATGAATATGCAGGATAAAAACCACGGCCCGCTGACTCCAGAAGAAATGAAGCAATTGCCTCAGGCGGTTTATTTTGCGCAGCCGCCGATGGTGGTCGATGATGAAATCAATTTGCTTGATTATTGGCGGGTGTTGGTTGAGTACAAAAAACTGATAGTGTTGCTGACGGTGCTGGCGACAGCGCTGGCGTTGACGGTCGCACTGCTGATGACGCCGGTATATCGTGCTGAGGTGATGGTGATGCCCGCTGACGATAAAACTGGCGGTGGCTTGAGTGCTTTGGCGGGACAGTTTGGTGGTTTGGCATCGCTTGCCGGGATTGAGTTAGGCGGTGGCGGCGGGCAGACGGCTGCAGCGATGGCGACCTTGAACTCGCGGGCGTTTACCGAGATGTTTATCAATGAACACAAATTGATGCCTGTTTTGTTCGCACAGCAATGGGATGCGCAAAACAAGCATTGGCTGGTTGAGGCGGATGCACCTACTGCATGGGATGCATTCAAAGTTTTCGATGGTATTCGTACCATTTCTGAAGACAAAAAATCAGGAATGATTACCCTGTCGGTGGAGTGGACCGATCCAGCATTGGCAGCGGCGTGGGCGAATCAACTGATTGAACGAATTAATGCACATCAGCAAGCCAAGGCGATAACTGAGGCCAAGGAAAGTATCGCGTATTTGCGTCAGGAATTGGAACAAACCGGCGTGGTTGAAATGCGCCAGTCTATTTTTAATTTGATTGAAGCCCAGACCAAACAAATTATGTTGGCCAATGTGCGCGAGGATTATGCGTTTAAAGTGATTGATCCTGCGGTGGTGCCAGAGGAAAAAATTAAACCCAAGCGAGCGTTGATTGTGGTGCTTGGGTTTATGGTTGGATTAATGCTCGGTGTGTTCACTGCATTTTTTGTTTCGTTTATCAAAAAACAACGGCAGGCCGTTTAGACCAGGATGTTTTTATGACTCAGCTTTTTCCGGTGATTTTGTGTGGTGGCTCAGGAACGCGTTTGTGGCCCATGTCACGTGAACACTTTCCCAAACAATTGTTGGCATTGACAGGTAAAGAAAGTCTGTTACAGCAAACTGTTGCGCGCTTTCCAAAGGGGATGTTGGCGGCGCAGGCACCGCTGCTGGTCAGCAACGAAGCGCAGCGTTTTTTGGTTGCCGAGCAAATGCGGCAGATCAATATGCCTGACAGTATGATTATTCTTGAGCCTCAGGCCAAAAATACCGCGCCGGCGGTGACCCTGGCAGCGCAGCATATTGTCGCCAAACAGGGTGACGGATTGATGCTGGTGATGCCGGCGGATCACGTGATCAAGCAAGTTGACGTATTTCATCAGGCAGTAAAACAAGGTATTGCTTTGGCCGAGCAAGGTTCGGTAGTGACGTTTGGCATTGTGCCGACCCATGCAGAAACCGGTTTTGGTTACATCAAGCGTGGCAAAACCGTGCAAGGTGAGGCTTGTGCTATTCATGCGTTTGTTGAAAAACCCAATCTGGAATTGGCGCAGCAGTTTGTTGCCAGCGGCGACTATTTCTGGAACAGCGGCATGTTCTTGTTCAAGGCCTCGGTGTGGTTGAAGGCGTTGGATAAACTTGCGCCACAAATCTCCGCCTGCGTGGCCAAAGCCTACGCGGAAGGCCGCGATGATATTGATTTCTTCCGCGCCCACAAAGACCATTTCGCCGCTTCCCCTTCGGACTCCATTGACTATGCCGTGATGGAACATTTGACGGAAAATGCAGGTGCAGCGCTGGCGCAAGGTGTGGTTATCCCGCTGGATGCCGGATGGTCAGATGTCGGCTCCTGGGAAAGTCTGTGGGACGTGGGCGATAAAGATAGCGACGGGAATATGCTGCAGGGCGACGTGTATACCGAGCAAACCCATGATTCGATTATTCTCGCCGAGCAACGATTGGTGGCGACCATCGGTGTGAGCAATCTGATTGTGGTGGAAACGCCCGATGCGGTTTTGGTGGCGGACAAGTCACAGTCGCAGCAGGTGAAAAACATTGTCAATCGGTTGAAAACCGAAAAGCGCAGCGAGGCGACCAGTCACCGTTTGGTGCATCGCCCCTGGGGAACCTACGAGGGTATTGACCAAGGCAGTCGCTACCAGGTGAAGCGTATTGTGGTTAAACCAGGTGCGCAGTTGTCGTTGCAAATGCACCATCATCGGGCGGAACACTGGATTGTGGTCAGTGGCACGGCCAGGGTTACCCGTGGGGATGAGGCATTTTTGTTGTCCGAGAATCAATCCACCTACATTCCGTTGGGGGTGACCCATCGGCTGGAAAACCCGGGCACTATTCCGCTGGAATTGATTGAAGTACAGTCTGGTAGCTACCTGGGCGAGGACGACATTGTACGTTTTGACGACATCTACGGTCGTCAAAAGGCGTGATTTTGACCCCCGGCAAATGGATTTGCCGGAATAAATGCGCACAAAGCCATCTATCTCTTGGGCCGGACGCCCGTTCGCGATAAAATCCAGCTCTTTGTAACAGGCCTCCGGAGATGCCGGAGTGTTGATCACCTCTAATCACGTTGTGCAGATCTGTGACTGATATTACCCACATCCGAAATTTTTCCATTATTGCCCATATCGACCATGGTAAGTCCACCTTGTCCGACCGTCTGATTGAACTGTGCGGCGGCTTGACCAAACGCGAAATGGCGGCGCAAGTGCTTGATTCTATGGATATTGAGCGTGAACGCGGGATTACCATCAAAGCGCAGAGCGTTACCCTGAAGTATAAAGCCAAAGACGGCGAAATCTATCAGCTCAACTTTATCGATACCCCTGGCCACGTGGACTTCTCCTATGAGGTATCGCGCTCCCTGGCTGCCTGTGAGGGAGCCTTGCTGGTGGTGGACGCGTCACAAGGGGTAGAGGCGCAAAGTGTTGCCAACTGCTATACCGCGCTCGAACAGGGCTTGGAAGTGATTCCTGTACTGAACAAAATTGACTTGCCTGCGGCTGATCCTGGTCGGGTGAAGCACGAAGTTGAAGAAATCATCGGCATCGAAGCCCAGGATGCTGACGAGATCAGCGCCAAAACAGGCTTGGGCGTAGACGGTTTGCTTGAAACGATCGTAAAGAAAATACCTGCTCCCAAGGGCGATCGCGAAGCTCCACTGCAGGCGCTGATCATCGACTCCTGGTTTGACAACTACCTTGGGGTGGTCTCGTTGGTGCGAGTGATGCAGGGCACGCTGCACACCAAGCGAAAAATTAAAATGATGTCGACCGGTGATGTGCATTTGGTGGACGGCGTGGGCATTTTTACCCCGAAGAAAACCGATACCGACAAGCTTGAAGCCGGCGAAGTTGGATTCATGGTTGGCAGCATCAAGGATATTTACGGTGCGCCAGTGGGTGACACCATTACCTACGCGGACAAGCCTGCGGCCAAAGCGTTGCCCGGTTTTAAAGCGATACAGCCACGCGTTTTTGCCGGTCTGTTTCCAATCACCGCTGAAGATTATGAAAACCTGCGCGATGCGTTGGGCAAATTGAAACTGAACGATGCGGCGCTGTTCTACGAGCCAGAAAATTCCATGGCATTGGGGTTAGGTTTCCGTTGCGGCTTCCTTGGTACACTGCACATGGAAATTGTGCAAGAGCGCCTGGAGCGTGAATACGATCTGGATTTGATTACCACCGCACCAACGGTTGTTTACGAATTGCAGATGAGCGATGGCAGCATCAAACGCATCGATAATCCCGCTGACTTGCCTGAGCCTAACAAGTATGAAGAAATTCGCGAGCCGATTATTACTGCCAACATTTTGTTGCCACAAGAATACGTGGGTGCGGTGATTAATTTGTGTGTTGATAAACGCGGTGTGCAGAAAAAAATGCAATACCTCGGTAATCAGGTCACGCTGGTGTATGAGTTGCCGCTGAACGAGGTGGTACTGGATTTCTTTGACCGACTTAAGTCGGTTAGTCGTGGCTACGCGTCACTGGATTACCAATTGGATCGATTCCAGCCTGCAGATCTGGTGAAGCTCGATATTTTGATTAATGGCGAGCGCGTTGATGCGTTGTCATTCATTGTGCATCGCGATACCGCACAACCGCGTGGTCGTGATCTGGTGGAAAAAATGCGTGAGCTGATTCCGCGACAAATGTTCGATATCGCAATACAAGCGGCTATTGGAGGTCACATTGTCGCGCGCAGTACCGTTAAAGCATTGCGTAAGAACGTATTGGCGAAGTGCTATGGTGGTGACGTTTCGCGTAAACGCAAACTGCTGGAAAAGCAGAAAGCGGGTAAGAAACGCATGAAACAGGTGGGGTCTGTCGAGATTCCACAGGAGGCATTCCTCGCTGTGCTCAAAGTCGGCGACAATAACTAAGGACGATAACAAAGTTATGCATTTCGATTTTCCCACAATCATGGTGTTGGCGGTGGTCGTGACGGGTGTTATCTGGGGGTTGGATGCCATCTTCTGGGCACCGAAGCGCAAGTCTGTTGCGGATGCTTACCTGAAAGATCACCCCGGTGCCGATGACGAAATGGTTAAATCGGTCTCGAAAGAACCGCTGCTGGTGGAGTATGCCAAGTCATTTTTTCCGGTGATTTTGGTGGTGTTGTTGCTGCGCTCGTTTTTGGTCGAACCGTTCCGTATTCCATCGGGATCAATGCTGCCAACTTTGGAAGTAGGTGATTTTATTCTGGTGAATAAATTCAGCTACGGCATTCGCTTGCCCGTGGTGGATTACAAAGTTGTGGAAGTAGGCTCACCGCAGCGTGGTGATGTGTTGGTGTTTCGCTATCCCAAGGATCCAAGCACCGATTACATCAAACGCGTCGTCGGCTTGCCTGGTGACCATATCGAATATCGTAATAAAACGCTGTACGTTAACGGTCAGTTGATGTCCAAGGAATATATTGGACCGTACATGGGCAGTGTTACCGGTATGCCGCTGGCAGGTTTGAATCGGATGCAGGAAATGCTGGATGGTGTGCGTCACGACATCCTGATCGAAAATGGAAAACCGCGCATTGATGGTGAAATGATTGTGCCCGCTGGGCAGTATTTCGTCATGGGCGATAATCGCGACAACAGTAATGACAGTCGTTTTTGGGGGACCGTCAGCGAAGAATTTTTGGTTGGCAAGGCATTCATGATCTGGATGAATTTTAATACGGACCAAGGTGGTGTTTCCTGGGGACGTATTGGTCAGAGAATTGAGTAAGGATGCGTACTTGAATCAGTCAAAAGATCTGTTGCTGAACAAGCTGGGATATCGTTATCAGAACCCGGATTTGTTCACGCAGGCGCTGACCCATCGCAGCATGGGTGGAATGCACAATGAGCGTCTGGAATTTCTTGGCGACAGTATTCTTAATTTTGTGATTGCGCATGCGTTGTATCAACGCTTTCCACGTGCCACCGAAGGTGAACTCAGTCGTTCCCGAGCGAGTTTGGTCAAAGAGGATACGCTGGCAGAAGTTGCGCTGGAGTTATCCTTGGGCGACTATTTGTTGCTGGGCTCGGGTGAATTAAAAAGCGGCGGTTTCCGCCGTAAATCCATTTTGTCAGACACGCTGGAGGCGCTTTTCGGCAGTGTTTATTTGGACGGTGGTTTGTCAGCAGCAGAGCAAGTGATTCTTCATCTGTTCGATACGCGGCTGGATAATTTTGTGATGAGCAAAAATCTGAAAGACCCCAAAAGCCGCCTGCAGGAATTATTGCAATCCAGGCGTATTCCCTTGCCAGAGTATAAAGTGATTTTTATTGGTGGCGCGCCGCATGACCAGCATTTCAAAGTGGAATGTTACGTCGAAGGTTTGGATCAGCCCACAATGGGTGAAGGCAGTAGTCGTCGCAAAGCAGAGCAGGCTGCGGCTGCAGAGGCTTTGCCGTTAATTAAGAAGGTGTTGAATGTCTAAGAAGGTTGGCTTTGTGGCGATTGTTGGTCGGCCGAATGTGGGTAAATCGACGTTAATGAATAAAGTTCTGGGGCAAAAGGTGAGTATTACTTCTCGCCGTCCACAGACAACGCGGCACCGCATTTTAGGAATTCATACGACGGCCACGGCGCAAATTATTTTTGTCGACACGCCGGGATTACATAAAGGCGGCAAAAAAGCCATCAACCAGTTTATGAATCGCCAGGCCAGTCAAAGTATAGGTAACGTGGACGCGGTGGTGTTTGTGGTCGAAGGCACACGCTGGACCGATGAAGATGATATGGTCGCGGCTAAATTGCAAAATCTGGACGTGCCGTTGTTTATTGCGGTCAATAAAGTTGATCTGATCGACAACAAAGAAAAATTGCTCCCGGCCTTGGCCAGTATCCAATCGAAAGTACCCACCGCCAAAGACATTATTCCGGTCTCTGCCGCCAAGGGAAGCAATCTGGATCGTTTTGAAAAAATGATTGAAGAGTGTTTGCCGGAGAGCGATACGTTTTACCCCGAAGATCAAATCACCGACAAGACAGACCGTTTTTTGACGGCCGAGGTAATCCGCGAAAAATTGATGCGTTCGTTGGGGCAGGAATTGCCCTATGTGTGCACCGTCGAAATTGAGCAATTCAAGGAAGACAAACAACTACTCGAAATTGCTGCAGTTATCTGGGTGGAGCGCGATGGTCAGAAAGCCATTATCATTGGTAAGCAGGGTCAGAAGCTGAAAGAAATCGGTACGGCGGCGCGCAAGGAACTGGAAGTCATGTTTGGCCAAAAGGTTTTCCTGCAGCTCTGGGTGCGAGTAAAGAGCGGCTGGACTGACGATATACGTGCGCTACAAAGTCTCGGCTACAGGGACAATGAGTGATTTTCGAGTTGAACTCCAGACCGCGGTGGTGATCCATCAGCGGCCTTTCAAAAACACCAGTGCTATCGTCGATTTTTTTACCCGTGATTATGGGCGGATGGCGGCGGTAGTACAGGGTGCAAAGCGTGAAAAATCGAAATGGCGCGGGCTGATTCAGCCTTTTCAGTTGCTGCAAATTTCCTGGCAGGGGCGTGGTGAACTGCCGAAGTTGATTGCGGCTGAGTCGTTGGGGCAAATTCATTTTCTTACTGGCGAGGCGCTGTTCAGCGCGCTGTACGTCAACGAGTTGCTTATGCGTCTGCTGCAAAAGCATGATGCGATGCCCGTGTTGTTTGATCAATATCTGCGGACTATTGAACAATTGCTCGCAGAGAATAGTGTCGAGTCATTGCGCTGTTTTGAACTGTGCCTGTTACAGTGTTTGGGCTATGAGTTGCCGCTGCAATATGAGGCGGGAAGCGATGTGCCAATCGAGCCAGATCGATATTACCGGTTGGTGATTGGGGAGGGATTTGTTGCCTCTGAGGTGGCCACGATGGCTATCGCAGGCAGTAGTTTGCTGGCCATTGCTCGTAAGGATTTTTCATCGCCGCAAGTGGCAAAGGATGCCAAGTACATTGTGCGAATGGCGCTGCAACGACTGTTAGGTGACAAGCCTCTCAAAAGTCGAGAATTGCTGTTGGCCTACAAGGCTAAACGTTAAAGTTAGAGAGTGGATGATTGTGGCTTCGACCATGAAATTTTCGCGAACCGTCTCCGTTGCACCCATGATGGACTGGACAGACAGGCATGACCGCTATTTTTTGCGCCTGCTTAGTCGCCACGTTTTGTTGTACACCGAGATGGTGACCACCCATGCGCTGTTGTACGGTGATCGCAAACATATACTTCGTTACGATGCCACTGAACATCCGGTGGCATTGCAACTCGGTGGCAGTGATCCGATAGATTTGGGCGTGTGCAGTCAAATTGGTCAGGAGTTCGGCTACGACGAAATTAATTTGAACGTTGGCTGCCCCAGTGACAGGGTTCAATCCGGGCGATTTGGTGCGTGTTTGATGGCCGAGCCAGATCTGGTGGCGGATTGTGTTGCTGAAATGAAAGTGCGCGCTCCAGAATTGCCGATCACGGTCAAGCACCGGATTGGTATTGATGACAGCGAAGGTTATGTGTTTTTGCGTGAATTCATCGACAAGGTTGCTGCGGCAGGTTGCGATGTGTTTATTGTGCATGCGCGCAAGGCGTGGCTGAAGGGATTGAGCCCGAAAGAAAATCGCGAAATTCCGCCGCTGGATTACAGCATGGTGTATCAGTTGAAGCGTGATTATCCGCAGCTGAATATTTCCATTAATGGTGGCATCATGAACTTGGATCAGGCCGATCAACAGTTGGCGCACGTGGATGGCGTGATGATAGGGCGAGCGGCCTATCATGATCCGTATATTCTGGCTGATGTTGATCAACGCTATTTTGGTTCAACTGATGCGGTGAAAAGTCGCAAACAAATTGTGCGCGACTATTTGCCCTACATCGAAAAAGAATTATCTGCCGGCACTGCGCTTCATCACATGAGTCGACACATTCTGGGGATTTTTTCCGGTTGCACCGGCGCACGCGCCTGGCGTCGTCACATCAGCGAAACCTCGCACAAGCGGGGCGCAGGAATCGAGGTCATTGAGCGAGCGATGGCGCTGGTTGACGAGGATTAGTCAATCAGTATGGCGATGGCGACGCGGCGGCGGTCGGAAATCAAAAAATTATAGGTGCGACAGGCTGCACTGTTGCCCATCACTTCGACGCCAATGCGGCGACTGGTTAAAATCTGGGTTATTTCCTGCTTGGGAAAACGGATTTTTTCACCGGTCCCCAGGATGAGTAATTCGGGCTTTTCGTCCAGTAGTGGGGCCAGGTGCGCGGCGGTCAGTTCGTCCAGGCTGCGTGGCTCCCATTGTTCCACCAATTTCTGCGGCAACATCCAGAAGCTATGCTCCAGCGTATGCACGGTGGCGACTGCCGATGCGGTGTCCGGCGAGATAATCACATTGTCGCCTAAGGGGGCGAAAACCTGCGCCTTGCCCGCTTGGTATGAGCGGAATGTATAGGCGCTTGTGTTATAATCTTGGCTGATTTGCATGCAGAACCTCCGGGCCGGGTATTATGCCGCGTTAGAGGTGAAAAATCTTCATTGACAGGGTGTTAGCGCAACAGTATTTTTGCGGGCGGCCTTGGATATGGGGTTTGCGCATGTCATGGCCAGAGCGCAGATCTTCTCGGAAAATCAAATGGTTCGGTGTCTATGTCGGTGATCAGTCCCGCAGTCACTGTGGATCATGATGTGTTTTGGCCGAGGTTTGTGAGTTTGATAGGGTAGTCAGGCAAGAATGGCTGACACTGAAGGCCGGCAGCCCGAGTGGCTGGTTGGCGAGATTAACGGAAATCATGGAGAAACATGTGGGTCCGGTAAAGATTGGTTTGTTGGGTTTGGGTACCGTCGGTGGCGGTACAGTCAATGTGTTGAAACGCAATGCCGAGGAAATCAGCCGTCGTGCAGGTCGTGCCATTGAGGTTGTTCATGCCTCTGCGCGCGACATTTCCCGTCCTCGCAGTTGCGACCTGACGGGAATTACTCTGACCGCCAATCCCGCTGACGTGGTGGAAAATCCGAATGTAGACGTGGTTGTCGAGCTGATGGGCGGTGACCAGCCTGCGCACGAACTGGTGATGCGCGCCATCGCCAACGGCAAGCATGTGGTGACGGCCAATAAGGCGTTGATTGCCAAGTACGGTAACGAAATTTTTGCCGCAGCGCAGAAAAAAGGCGTGATGGTCGCGTTTGAGGCCTCTGTCGCCGGTGGTATTCCCATCATCAAATCGATCCGTGAAGGTTTGAGTGCCAACCGCATTCAATGGCTGGCCGGCATCATCAATGGCACGGGCAATTTCATCCTGACTGAAATGCGCGATAAAGGCCGTGATTTTGCCGACGTGTTGGCCGAAGCCCAGCGTCTGGGATACGCCGAAGCCGATCCGACGTTTGACGTTGAAGGCATCGATGCTGCCCACAAGTTGACTATTCTGGCATCGATCGCGTTCGGTATTCCGCTGCAATTTAGCAAAGTGACAACCGAAGGCATTACCGGTATTACCCGTGAAGATGTGGTTTACGCCGAAGAATTAGGCTATCGCATCAAACACCTGGGTATCGCCCGTCGTACTGATGAAGGCGTTGAGCTGCGCGTGCATCCGACCCTGATTCCTGAGCGCCGCCTGATCGCCAACGTGGACGGTGTTATGAATGCGGTACTGGTCAAAGGTGACGCAGTGGGTGCGGCGATGTTCTACGGTCCTGGTGCAGGTGCAGAGCCGACGGCTTCGGCAGTCGTGGCAGACTTGGTTGACGTGGTGCGCGCTCTGACCAGCGACCCGGAAAATCGTGTACCGCATCTGGCGTTCCAGCCCGATGCGTTGTCCAATTTGCCCATTTTGCCCATGAGCGAAGTGGTCACTGCGTACTATTTGCGCATGCAGGTTGAAGATAAGCCCGGCGTGCTGGCCGACGTGACCCGATTCATGGCCGATAGCGGCATCAGTATTGAGGCCATGGTGCAAAAGGCGGCGGACGAGACCAAGCCGACCAGCATCATCATGGTGACCCACCGGGTTAAAGAAAAAGACATGTTAGCTGCCATTGGCAAGATTGAGGCTTTGTCGTCCATCAAGGGCAAGGTCACCAAGATTCGCCTGGAACAATTGAACAAAAACTAAGAGATAGAGGACCGTAATCATGCCTTTTCGTCCCCGTTATACCGGCCTGATCGACAAATACCGTGATCGTTTGCCGGTACACGACGATACCCGAATCATCAGTCTGGGTGAGGGTAATACCCCGTTGATTCGTTTGAACAACATCCCGCGTTTGATCGGTCATAACGATGTTGATATCTATATCAAATACGAAGGATTAAACCCCACCGGTTCGTTCAAGGACCGGGGTATGACCATGGCCGTGACCAAGGCTGTGGAAGAGGGCAGCAAGGCGATTATCTGTGCGTCAACCGGGAACACGTCGGCTGCCGCTGCAGCGTATGCTTCTCGCGCTGGGATTACCGCATTCGTGTTGATTCCTGAGGGCAAAATCGCGTTGGGTAAATTGTCGCAGGCCATGATGCACGGCGCGGTGGTGATCCAGATCAAAGGCAATTTTGACCACGGTATGGAGCTGGTTAAACAGGTGGGTGGCCAGGCGCCAGTGACCATCGTGAATTCCATTAATCCTTATCGTCTGCAGGGTCAGAAAACGGCGGCGTTTGAAATTGTTGAAGAACTGGAATGCGCTCCAGACTTCCACTGCTTGCCTGTGGGCAACGCTGGCAACATCACTGCCCACTGGATGGGATACACCGAATATCATCAGCACGGCATCGTCAACAACGTGCCACGCATGGTGGGTTACCAGGCTGCAGGCGCAGCGCCGTTCATGCGCGGCAAAATGGTCGACAACCCCGATACGCTGGCAACGGCGATTCGCATTGGTCATCCGCAGTCCTGGGATAAGGCGTGGAAGGTCAAAGAAGACTCCAATGGCTGGTTCGACGAGTGTACCGATGCGGTGATTCTGGAAGCTCAGGCCATGCTGGCGCAGCACGAAGGTATTTTCTGTGAACCTGCATCAGCGACTTCGTTGGCAGGTGCCATGCGTGATATCAAGTCAGGCAAGATTCCGGCAGGCAGCAAGGTTGTCTGTACCCTGACTGGACACGGTCTGAAAGATCCGGACATTGCCATCAAGCAATCCACCGGCGTGATTCACACCGTTGAAGCCAAGCTGGAAAGCGTGAAGAAGGCCATTCTGGACAATATGGTTGACTAAATTCTAGTCAATCCAGTCCTCTCAAGGCCCCGGCAGCAACACTGCCGGGGCCTTTGTTTTTTCATATGCAGGTTTGCAAAAAGCGCTTTAGCAAATAACAAAAGTGACGATAT
The DNA here is from genome assembly GCA_029884425.1 of Gammaproteobacteria bacterium. Classification (NCBI taxonomy): domain Bacteria; kingdom Pseudomonadati; phylum Pseudomonadota; class Gammaproteobacteria; species Gammaproteobacteria bacterium. The sequence goes on along the minus strand of JAOUHV010000008.1, from coordinate 63,412 downwards.
TTAAGCAGGGTTTTTGTGCTCCTTGAGAGTATAGGTTGTTATCGCGCAGAGGACGCAGGCACGAATGGAAAACCAAGCGCAAAAGTGGGTTATTGAGAGTGTTCGCCTAGATGGCAAACGGTTTCGTCCCAGTGACTGGATTGAACGTATTTCCGCCAATATGGGCAGTTTTGGGGCAGATCATCGGCTGCATTATTCCAAATCCGTCTATCCGTGTGTGGTCGACGGTGAAAAATGTCTGATGGTGGATGGTCGGTTGAAGGTCGAAGATCCGATCGGGTACGAGTACATCATGTCGTTCGCTCGTATAAACGGCCTGCGGTCGCATCCGCTGGATGGTTGAAACGAACAGAAAAAAGCCCGCGTGATGCGGGCTTTTTTGTGGTTTTAGTTGCTGATATGCTTTTCGCGAATCTCGTCCAGCGTTTTGCAGTCTATGCATAGCGTGGCGGTTGGGCGGGCTTCCAAACGGCGAATGCCGATTTCGATGCCGCACTGGTCGCAAAAACCGTATTCGTCGTTTTCCAGGGAACGGATGGACTCTTCAATTTTCTTGATGAGTTTGCGTTCGCGGTCACGTGCCCGCAGCTCCATGGTGAACTCAGATTCCTGGGTTGCGCGGTCGTTAGGGTCCGGGAAGTTAGCGGCTTCGTCCTGCATGTGATGCACGGTACGGTCGACTTCCTCCATCAATTCCCTTTTCCAGGCGTTAAGAATGCCCATGAAGTGTTTGCGCTGGGCATCATTCATGTATTCTTCGCCGGCTTTTTCCTGGTAAGGGACAAAGCCCAGGAAATTGCTGCTGGAGCCTTTGACTACAGCGGCTTGTTTGGTCGTGGCAGTCGCTGTCTCCACCGCAGATGCTACTGACGTACTGACAGTTTCGGCGGTTTTCTTAGTGGCACTGGTTTTCTTTGCGCTGACTTTCTTCGCACTTGCCTTTTTCGCGGCCATTTTCACTCCATCTCCCATTGCCGAGAATATCTGAATTGGCTTTTTTACCAGAAAGGGTCAGGCACCGCAACATTGTATGTCACTGAACAAGTCGACTTGCCATTTTGTGGTTTACAGCCTATAAAGGCAGCCCTGAGTAGGTTTGTAAGGATTTGAGTCAAATGCAGTTAGAAGCCCTGTTGTTCGATGTGGATGGCACGCTGTCGGATACCGAGCGTGATGGTCATCGCGTAGCCTTTAATCTTGCCTTTAAAGATGCGGGTTTGGATTGGGATTGGGATGAGGAACTCTATGGTGATTTGCTGACCGTGACCGGTGGCAAGGAGCGCATGGACTTCTACATCGAAAAATACCGCCCCGATTTTAAAAAGCCGGACGATTACAGTGGTTTCTTGAAGAAAATGCACGCAGCCAAGACCGAACATTTCACCCGCATGCTCAAAGACGGCGTGATCGGTTTGCGTCCTGGTGTGAAACGCCTGATTGCTGAAGCCCGTGCCCAGGGTCTGCGTTTGGCGGTGGTGACAACGACTACCCCTGCGAACGTCGAAGCTCTGTTGACGGCAGCATTGGCTCCGGATGCCATGAGCTGGTTTGAGTGCATCGCCGCCGGCGATATCGTGCCTGCCAAGAAGCCTGCACCCGATATCTATTTCTGGGCGCTGGACAAAATGAAGCTCAAACCCGAGCAGTGCGTTGCCCTGGAAGACTCAGGCAACGGCATCAAGTCCTCGCTGGGAGCCAAGGTTAAAACCGTCATTACCATCAACGGCTATACCCGCGATGAAGATTTCACCGGTGCCAGCGTGGTGGTCGACAACATGGGCGAACCTGGTGCGCCCTGCCAAGTGATTTCAGGCAGCCTGGGTGGTCAGACGCTGATCAACGTGGCGGCACTGCGCTATATTCACGCCCATTAAAGTGATTCCGACGATGTCGATTGCTCAGCGCATGGACCGCATTGCGCCGTTCCACGTCATGGCTTTGCTGGCCAGGGCACGGGAGCTGGAAGCCCAGGGGCGCGACATCGTCCACATGGAAATCGGCGAGCCGGATTTTTCCACCCCTGAGCGCATTACCGAGGCGGCTGTCGCGGCCATGCGCCAGGGGAAAACCCATTACACTCCCGCACTGGGGGTGTCGGCCTTGCGCGAGGGTATCGCTGATTTTTACCAGTCACGTTACGGTGTCAGTATTACCCCTTCGCGGGTAGTGGTGACACCAGGTTCATCAGGTGCACTGCAGTTGATTATGGGAGTGCTCGTCAATCCCGGTCAGCAGGTGATCATGGCGGATCCGGGCTATCCGTGTAACCGGCATTTTGTCGAACTGGTGGGTGGACAGCCCCGTCTGGTGCCGGTGGATGGTTCAACGCATTACCAGCTGACGCTGCAGCAGGTGAAGGATCACTGGAACGAACACAGCGTGGCCGTGATGCTGGCCTCACCCTCCAACCCCTGCGGCACCCTGATCGATGAACAGGAACTGCGAGCCATCATCCATTGGGTTGAGGCGCGTGGTGGCGTGGTGATTGTCGACGAAATTTACCACGGGCTGATTTATGGCCCGCATCCGCAAACAGCAGCGGCGTTTTCCGAGTCGCTGTTTGTGGTTAACAGTTTTTCAAAATACTTCGCCATGACGGGTTATCGCGTCGGTTGGCTGATCGCGCCGACCGCCTATCTGGATGCGATAGATCGTTTGGCGCAGAATCTGTTTTTGGCACCCTCAACGCCGGCCCAATATGGTGCGCTGGCGGCGCTGGAACCCGAGTCATTGGATATTCTTCAGGCGCGTGTGCAGGTGTTCCAGCAGCGTCGCGACTTTTTGCTGGCCGAATTACCCGCGATGGGATTTCGGATTCTCAGTGAACCGCAGGGCGCGTTTTATATCTACGCGGATTGCTCGGCAATCAGTGCGGACAGTTTTGAGCTGTGCCGACAATTGCTGGAGCAGGCCGATGTGGCGGTAACACCCGGGGCTGATTTTGGTCTAAATCAGCCGCAAATCCATGTCCGCTTTGCCTATACCACCGATATTTCCCGGCTAAAACTGGGAATCGCTCGCATAAAAGCCTTCCTGCAAGGTTAAAACCCTAGAAATTTCCGGGCATTGAGCCGACAAAAGTCATAGGTATTCTATGGAATTGTCGTATGGGAGATGCAAGTCACCTGCTGAGTTTACGGGAACTGCCGCTGGGTGTTCCACTGAGCTGGCATATCGTGGATTGCAAGGGGCGGTTGCTTGCGCGCCAAGGTGCGGTGATTCGCAGCCAGCAGCAGTTGTCGTCGCTGATAAAATATCAGCCGTTATTTTACGAAGATCGCTTCAACGAATTCAGTCAGTTTGTCGATGTGCTCAATCCGTTTGTAAAGCTGGAGCATGTGGCGGCTAATCTGGACCGGATTTTTCGCAGCCAAAATGATCCCAGTCTGAAAAAACGCCGGGCAGTGACCCAGTTGTTGCCACGGTTGGCGAGCTGCGTTATCAACCTGTGCCAATTTGATTTGGATGCATTGATTGGGTCTGCGCATCATTATCGCGCGCCCAATTATGCGGTAGCGCATTCGCTGCACTGCGCGGTGCTGGCGTATGCGTTGGGCCAGCAGGTGAAACTATCTGACGCACAGATGGTGTCGTTAGTAGGGGCAGCATTGAGTGCGAACATCAGCATCTACGAATTGCAAAATAAATTGTTTGAACAAAAAGAGCAGCTCAGTCCGGCACAGAAAAAAAATATTCGCCAACATCCGATGCAAAGCGCGGTGATGCTCAAGCATCATGGTATTGCCGATGAACAATGGTTGGAGATTGTTCTGTCGCATCACGAAAATATAGATGGCAGTGGCTATCCTCGCAAACGTCGTGGTGAAGAGATTGATTTGCCGGCGCGAATTCTGTCACTGGTGGATCGATATCACGCGATGATATCTTCGCGTCGCCATCGGCCGGGATTGTTGCCGGCCCAGGCGCTAAAGCGACTGGTGGCGTTGGATAACGAAGTCGATAAAAAACTGATGGCTCATTTTGTGCGGGCGGTCGGTATTTTTCCACCAGGCAGCTGCGTCAAACTGGCCAATGGCGATACCGCAATGATTACTCGTGCCAATCGGGAAAATAGCGCACCGCCGCAGTACGTGGCCGTGTGGGACAAAAATGACGTGATGTACGAACAGCACATCGTCTGTGATTCAGTGACGCATCCAGAACAGCAAATCAAAACCGTATGCGCACTGCCGGTTAAACAACTGCGCAGTTTGCCGCGCTTATGGGGATACGCCGGCTAAGGCGTTTCGATTTCCTTGACTTGCAGCGCAGTGGCGCCAGCAACTGCGGCAGGGATGATGAGCAGATTCAGCACCGGGATCAGTGTGCACAGCAACACACCACCACCAAACCCCCAGGTCAGCCAGCGATACTGCCCAAGCAGCGCACGTTGTTGCGCAAAACGAATGTGACGATTACCCAGCGGATAATCCAGATACTGCAAGGCAAGCAGCCAGGCTGCGAAAATCATCCACAGTAATGATGCAATCACGTTAATTCCTGGCAGCAGAAATAGCAGCAGAAATGGCAGGCTACGACTGACGGCATAAAACATTTTGCGAAATTCATCGGCGAAGGTGGCTGGCAAGGTGGTAATGCTTTCGTGCCATGGGCTGGAGGTTGTTTGCCCGGTTAATCGTTGATGCACGGCCTCGGCCAGGGGACCGTTAAACGGTGCGCAGATTAAGTTGGCGATGAGGGTAAAACTGAAAAATGCAATAACACCCAGGAATAGCACGATGGCAAACTCAGCAATCCAATCCAGCCATTGCAGCCAGTCGGGCAAATTGGCGATGTAGGATTCGGTGATGATGTCGATCTGGTTGAATGCAAAATATCCCAGGCCGATGAACACGCTGATGTTAATCAACGTTGGAATAATCACAAACCGTCGCAATCCAGGCTGAGTGATCAGTCGAAATCCCTGCAGTAAATAACGCAAACCATTGAACGGATTATTGGCCAGGTTAGCCATAGGGATGCTCTCCAGTGTGACCCCAAAACGCCAATTTGGCAGCGCCGTAGGCCGCTTCCTGCTGAGTGGCTTTTTTCACCGGGACTTCCAGCAGACGCTGTCGCATGGCTTGCCATTGGGGATTGTTGGCTCCGCCACCGGCACTGATCACCTGACAGGGATACGGCGCGCCCAATTGGCGCAGTAATTCGTAACCTTGCTGCTCAATGCGCGCAATGGATTGCAGTAACCCATGCAGAAAGGCGACATCGCTCATGGGGCGAGGCAGCAGCCGGGGTTCCAGTTGCGGATCATTGGTCGGAAAGCGTTCGCCGGGCGCAGGCAGGGGATAATAGTCCAGCGGGCTGTCGCGCTCAGGATCAATCTGCGCCGAGAGCGATACCAGGGTGGCGTTGTCGAAATACTTGCGTAATACCGCGCCGCCGCTGTTGGAGGCTCCGCCCACCAGCCAGTAATTGCCAAGCCGATGACTATAGACTCCGTACTGCGGCGCGTGTATCGCCACTTTGCTGATTACTTTCAGCACCAGGGTTGATCCCAGTGACGTGACTGCATCGCCCAGGCGGAGGGCGCCGGTGGCGAGCAGGGCTGCATTGCTGTCGGTCGTGCCGGTCATCACCTGGCAGTTTTCAGTCAGACCAAACTCCCGTGCGCGGGTCTGGCTGATCTGGCCGACCGGCGTGCCAGGGGGGTAAACCTCAGGCAGTTGCTGACGCTGAATGCCGGTTTGCCAGATCCACTCCGGCCACTGCCGATTCAGCGGATCGTAACCGGTCTTGAGTGCATTATGTTCGTCGCTGTGTTGCCAGTGGCCACTCAATTGGCCACGGATCCAGTCGGCCTGGGTGACAAATCGGTGGATGGGGGTGGTGATTTCCTGTTGCAAACGCAGGCAGCGAGCCAGGCCAGACGACGCCGAGCTGGCGATAGCATCTGCCGGTGCAAACTGGCGAATGTGGGCGGCTTGCGCCTGACTGCTGCTATCGTTGTACATGATGGCGTCGGCCAGGGGCTGGCCCTGCTCGTCAATGGCGAGCAGGGTGCCGGAAGTGCCGTCCACCGCAATGGCGAGAACCCGGCCGGCGTCAATGTGGCGCAACAGCGAATGCAGCACTTGCTGCACGGCTTGCCACCACAACGCCGGTGCCTGACGCACACCGTTGGCCGCATGGATTGGCGCGGGCAACGAGGTGTGCGCCCAGCCGACCGCGCGTCCCTGCTCGTCGATGGCGACGGCACGGACACCGGAGGTGCCCAGGTCTATGCCGAGATACAAACCCACTTAGGGCAGCTGAACCAGAGGTTTTGGGGTCCAACCTTTGGCGTGATGTTCAACCACCACGTTGGTGTAAATTCCACCGCGAACGGCAAATTCACCGGTCAGGCGCATGAAGCGAGGCTGGCAGGCAGCAACGAAGTCCTGCAGCATTTGATTGGTCACTGCCTCGTGGAAGGCACCTTCCTCGCGGAATGACCAGATGTACAACTTCAACGATTTCAGCTCGATACACTGTTTGTCCGGGATGTAATCCAGGTACAGCGTAGCAAAGTCGGGCTGGCCGGTTTTGGGGCACAGGCAGGTAAACTCCGGCATCCGAATGCGGATGGTGTAGTCGCGCTCTGGATTTGGGTTGTCGAAGGTCTCAAGAATTTTGGACGGTTGGCTAGGCATAAACAGTGTCTCTGTGATACTTTAAAGCGCTCAATTTTACCCCAAGAAACAGCCGTTTGGCGAAAAAGTTTCGTCGTTCATCGGGGAACTAATGCTTTGTTTCCGTTAGAGTTGTCACTGGTTATATGCGCTTATCAAAAATAAAGCTGGCTGGATTTAAGTCATTCGTGGATCCAACCACGGTCATTCTCAAGAGTAATCTGGTGGGAGTGGTGGGGCCTAACGGCAGCGGCAAGTCCAATATTATCGACGCGGTACGCTGGGTCATGGGGGAAACCTCGGCCAAACACCTGCGTGGTGGTTCCATGGCGGACGTCATTTTCAATGGCTCCTCCAGCCGTAAGCCCGTGGGGCAGGCGTCGATTGAACTGGTTTTCGACAACTCCGAAGGCAAGCTGGGTGGCCAGTACGCCAATTTCATGGAGATTTCGGTCAAGCGCGTGGTCAACCGCGATGGCCAATCAGGTTATTTCTTGAACGGTGCCCGTTGCCGACGCAAGGACATTACCGATTTGTTCCTGGGAACCGGCTTGGGTCCGCGTTCTTACGCCATCATCGAACAGGGCATGATTTCGCGCATGATCGAGGCCAAGCCCGAAGAGCTGCGCGCGACCATTGAAGAAGCCGCCGGCATTTCCAAATACAAGGAACGCCGTCGCGAAACCGAAACCCGGATTCGAAGCACCAAAGAAAACCTGGATCGCATTAACGATTTGCGCGATGAGTTGGGCAAACAGCTGGAGCGCCTGCAGCGTCAGTCGCGTACTGCCGAGCGTTTTAAGGAATTGAAGCAACAAGAGCGCGACACTCGTGGTCAGTTGTTGGCGCTGCAATGGCAGAGCCTGGACGAAAAAGCCCGCGAAGTTGAAGGTGGTGTGACCAGCCTGGAAGTCAAACTCGAAGAAGAGCTGGCCACGCAGCGTTCAGCTGAAGCCGGCATTGAGCGTCAGCGCGAAGCGCACACCGAGTCCAATGACGTTTTCAACGAGATTCAGGGTAAGTTCTATCAGGTCGGCGCGGATATTTCGACCAAAGAACAGTTTATCGCCCACACCCGCGACCGTCAGCGTCAGCTCAGCACCGATCTGGATCAGGCCGAGCGCAGCTTGCAGGAAATGCAGGCGCATCAAACCGCAGATCACGAACGTTTGATGGAGCTGGAACTGCGCGAGCAGGAACTGGCACCCCGTTACGAAATGGCGGCGGAAACGTCGGCACAGGCACGCGTTCAGCAGACGGAAGCTGAATCGGCCATGCAGGACTGGCAAAACCAGTGGGACGCCTTTAACCAAAGCGCCAACGAGCCAGCGCGTCAGGCCGAAGTCGAACGTACCACCATTACCCACATGGAAGTGCAATCACGGCAGTTGGAACAGCGTCATCAGCGCCTGCAAGAGGAAATGCTCGGACTGAATTTCGCCGACCTCGAATCAGAGCTGGAGCTGGTCAACGAACAGATCGAAAATGAGCAGCAGCAGGCCGAAAGCCTGCTCTACAATCGTCAGGACACACAAACCAAACTGGCAGAACAGCGTGAGCAAATCACCGCGCTGAACCGGCAGTTGTCTGCGGTGCGCGATCAGTCGCAAGCACTGTCGGGACGCATTGCGTCCCTGGAAGCGCTGCAGGAAACCGCGTTGGGCAAATCCAATTCTCAAGTGGGCGATTGGTTGCGTAACAACGGTTTGGCCAGTGCGTCGCGCTTGGCGCAAGGCATCGATACCGAATCCGGCTGGGAAAAAGCAGTTGAAAGCGTTTTGGGCTTTCACCTGGAAGCGGTTTGTGTCGATAACCTCGCCGATATTCCGCAGGCGTTGTCGCGCTTGGAGCGTGGTGCGCTGGAAATATTTAATTTGCAAAACAGCGGCGTCAGCCTGACTGCCAATGAGGCGCTGGGTTTGCCAACGTTGTGGTCAAAGATCAACAGCCGCTGGCCGGTGCAATCGCTGTTTGCCGGGGTGTATTGCGCCGAAACCCTGGAACAGGCGTTGGCCGCGCAGAACAAACTGCAGGGCAACGAGTCCATCGTTACCCGCGATGGCTTGTGGCTGGGGGCGCAATGGTTGCGGATTAATCGCAGCCAGGACGAAAAAGCCGGTGTGTTGCAGCGCGAAAAAGCCCTGCGCGATGCCATTGCAGAAAAATCTGCTTTTGCCGAACAACTGGATACGCTGGAAGCGAGCTTGTTGCAGGCCAGAGATACTCAGGCGCAACTGGAAGAAGAACGCGATCGCATTCAGGCACAACTGAGTGAATTTGAACGTCGCCTGGGTGACTTGAAAGCCAGTCGCAGCGGCAAGCAGGCGCGGGTTGATCAGTTGCGCAAGCGCAAGGACACCATCGTTGGCGATATGGAAGAGTTGCAAATGCAACTGCAGACCAACAGCGAAAATATCGCCGAAGCGCGGGGACGGCTCGAAGAAGCGGTTGAGCGTATGGAAGAGCTGGCAATACGCCGCGAGGAATTGCAGCAGCGCCGCGAAGAATTACGTTTGCGCCTGGATGAGGCGCGTGCCGCCGCCAGTCAGGATGCTGTGGCCATGCAGGCATTGACGGCAGAATACACTGCGGTGAAATCCAACATCACCTCGACTCAACAAAGTCTGGCGCGTGTCGAAAACCAATTGCGGCAACTGCAGCAGCGTCGCGATATGCTGTTGGAGTCACTCAATATTGACGACAACCCGATCGCGTCGTTGACTGAGGAACTTGAAGGCTTACTGGCGGTTCGTCTGGAAGTGGAAGGCCGTTTGGCCGAGGCACGCCGGGCGATGGAAGCAGCCGATGCAGAAATGCGCGAACTGACCACCAAACGCATGCTGGCTGAACAGCGTGTGCACATGGTGCGCAGCTCGCTCGAACATGACCGGATGGAAGCGCAAACCTTGCGGGTGCGTCGCCAGACTATCCAGGAGCAGTTGACCGAAGCGGGCTACGAATTGCATCTGTTGTTTGAAGGGCTGTCTGATACGGCCAACATTGCCGAATGGGAAGAGGCGCTACGCGATCTGGAACAAAAAATCCAGAAGCTGGGGCCGATCAACCTGGCCGCGATTGACGAGTATAACGAACAGTCGCAGCGCAAGGAGCACATCGAAGCGCAATACAAGGACTTGATGGATGCGCTGGAAACGTTGGAAAATGCGATCCGTAAAATTGATCGTGAAACGAGAGCTCGCTTTAAAGAAACCTTTGATTTTATCAATAATGGTTTGAAGCGCATGTTCCCGAAATTGTTTGGTGGCGGTCAGGCGTATTTGGAAATGACCGGCGAAGATTTGCTGGATACCGGCGTGACCATTATGGCGCGTCCTCCTGGCAAACGTGTCACCAACATTCATTTGTTGTCGGGTGGTGAAAAAGCACTGACTGCGGCGGCGTTGGTGTTCTCGATTTTTGAGCTGAATCCGGCGCCGTTCTGTATGCTGGACGAGGTGGACGCACCACTGGATGAGGCCAACGTTGGTCGCTTCTGTGACTTGGTGAAAGAAATGTCCAAACAGGTGCAGTTTATTTTTATCACCCACAACAAGGCAACGATGGAAATTTCGAACAGCTCAATGGTGTCACCATGCATGAGCCGGGTGTCTCCCGCTTAGTGGCGGTAGACGTGGAAGAGGCAGTACAACTTGTGGCGTCGTAAAACTCTATGATTACACCCATTGTTCAGTTCTTTTCTGATCCGTTACGACTGACGTTATTGGTAGTCGGTTTTTTTGTGTTGTTGGCCGTTTTTTTCATTAGCCGACGTCCCCGTTTGAGCAAAACCGCGCTGGCAGAAGAAAACCGTGCGGTGCATCCCAGTCAGTACCAAGATCTGCCCGAGGAACGCGGTGCGCTGGGCAAGGTCTCTGTGCGCAAAGCCGCTGATCACGAGATGGTGATGCCCAAGCCCAAGTCCACGGTGAAAGCGTTTCGACGTCTGGAAAAAGAAGACGAACTCCCCAGCGTCAAGCTGCATGACGATGAAGACAATGTGGACGATGTTGGTCCGGTATCGGTAAAGAAGGCACCGGCACCTGAGGTGAAAAAGCAGCAGGCTCCTGCGGCAGAAAATAAACCGCGCAATGAAAAGAAATCGGAAGTGGTGGAGAAAAAAGTCGGTTCTGCATCATCACGACCAACGCCACCAGCCAACGACAAGCCAAAAGTAACCCGGCCCGTGGTGGAAGTGAGCAAGAAAAATTCGGAGCCGATGGATGAGGCTTCGGTGGATGCTGCGGAAACCTCCGATCATGCCGAGCCGGTTGTACGTGTCGCCGAAAGAGTCAAGCTGTCACGCGACAAAACAAAAAAAGTGATCACGGTGTACCTGAAAAGTGATGGTGGTCGCAAGTTTGGTGGGCGCATGTTCGTGAGCGCGATGCAGGAAGTCGGTTTGGAACTAAACGACCGTGGTATCTATCAGCATCTTGCCAAAGACCAGAGTCGCGTCTACGTGAACTTTAGTGTTGGCAATGTTACTGAAGCCGGAAATTTTGATCTGCAGAACATCGATGAGTTTTCCACAAATGGTTTGACGTTCCAGATGCAGGTGCCCATGGAAGTGGGTAACGCGTCGCTGGCATTTACCCAAATGATGTCTGCCGCACAGCGTTTGTCACGCCGTCTTGGCGGCAAGTTGTACACCGAAGATCGCAAACTGCTTAGCGTCTCCGAAATCAATGTCATGCGCATTGATGTAGAAAAATACATGTAATTTCTTCTGGAGTTTTTCTCCATGTCCAATGTTGATCATCAACGGGCTGCTGAGCTTCGTCAGCAGCTCAATTACCATAATTATCGCTACTACACGCTGGACGAACCGGAGATTCCCGACGCCGAATACGATCGGCTGATGCGCGAACTGGAACAGCTTGAGGCGCAGTATCCCCAATTGCGTACCGCTGACTCGCCAACCCAGCGGGTGGGCAATGCACCCCTGGATGCGTTCGAACCTGTTACTCATCATGTTCCCATGTTGTCGCTGAGCAATGCATTCAGTGACGAAGACGTGTTCGACTTTGATCGCCGCATCCGCGAACGCCTGGAGCTGGGCGACGAAGAATACGTTGCCGAACCCAAGCTGGATGGTTTGGCTATCAGTTTGTTGTACGAACACGGTACGCTGGTGCGTGCTGCGACGCGGGGCGACGGCACCACTGGTGAAGATGTCACCCAAAATGTGCGTACCATCCGAGCTGTGCCGCTGCAATTGATCAGAAATTTTCCTGCGTTGCTGGAAGTGCGTGGCGAAGTGTTCATGCCCAAAAAAGGGTTTGAACAATTGAATCAACGCCAACGCGAGGCCGGCGAGAAAACATTTGCCAATCCTCGCAATGCCGCCGCAGGTTCATTGCGTCAACTGGATTCGCGCATTGCTGCAAAACGGCCGCTGGCAATGTATTGCTACGCAATTGCTCAAGTGGAAGGGCAATCTTTGCCAGTCACCCAATTTGCACAACTGGAGTGGCTTAAAACATTGGGTTTGCCAGTGTGCCCATTGGCGGAAAAAGTCACAGGCCCGCAAGGTTGTCTGGATTATTTTCAGCGCCTGGGTGAGCGGCGCGAGCAGCTTGAATATGACATTGATGGCGTGGTTTATAAGCTCAATGATGTTCGTTTGCAGCAGCGAATGGGATTTATTGCCAAAGCACCTCGTTGGGCAATCGCGCATAAGTTTCCGGCGCAGGAGCAGCTCACCGTGCTTGAGCGCATCGAAATTCAAGTGGGCCGTACTGGTGCATTGACACCTGTGGCGCGGTTGCAGCCAGTGTTTGTTGGCGGTGTAACGGTGACCAATGCGACCCTGCACAATCTGGATGAAATTGAGCGCAAGGATATTCGCGAAGGCGACACGGTGATTGTTCGTCGTGCCGGCGATGTGATTCCTGAAGTGGTGGGTTCGGTGCTTTCCATGCGTCCGCAAAATACCCAGGCGTTTGTGATGCCGCAGCAATGTCCAGTGTGTGGTTCACACGTCATGCGCGTCGAAGGCGAAACGGTTCTGCGTTGTACCGGTGGATTGTATTGTGCGGCACAGCAAAAAGAAGGCATCAAGCACTTTGCCTCGCGGCGGGCGATGGACATTGAAGGTCTGGGCGATAAGCTGGTTGATCAACTGGTCGAGCTGGGCCTGGTGAAAAATGTTGCCGACTTGTATTCGCTGACGGTAGATCAATTGGCGGGGCTGGAGCGCATGGCGGAAAAGTCTGCGTCCAATTTGATTGCCGCGTTGGAGAAAAGTAAAGCAACAACGCTCGCACGTTTTTTGTTTGCGCTGGGCATACGCGAAGTGGGCGAAGCAACGGCACAGGCACTGGCAAATTACTATGGCAATCTCGACAAAATTATGCAGCAAGACGTGGAGTCCTTGCAGCAGGTACCTGATGTTGGGCCGGTGGTTGCCAGTCGCATCGCCGAATTTTTTGCAGAAATGCATAACAAAAATGTGATTGCAGAGCTTCGCAAGCCTAATATGCTGCACTGGGATGATGTGGTGGTTGATGATTCGGTTTCCAAACCACTAGAAGGCAAAACCATCGTACTGACGGGTACGTTCAACAGTCTGAGTCGCACTGAAGCCAAAGAGGCATTGCAAAAACTCGGTGCGAAAGTGGCGGGCAGTGTGTCTAAAAATACTGATTACGTGATTGCAGGGGCGGACCCTGGTTCCAAGGTGGAAAAAGCCGAGTCATTGGGGGTCGCCGTTTTGGATGAAGCCGCGCTGCAAAAATTGCTCAACGGTGAGTTGCTGGCTGACGAATAAAAATTCAGTGTATTGAACAAAAAAAAGAGGGGACGTTGGTCCCCTCTTTTCATTTTGGTTTAGCCTTTAGGCTTGCTGTCTTTGTTTTTCGGCCGAGGCTTGGCTTTTGAATTGCCGCCTTTGTTAGGTGGTCTGGGTCCCTTGGGCTTGGGTTTGCCCGCATGACTGCGTGGGCTGCCGCCGTCAGCCAAACTGATATTGAGCATCCGACTGGCAACGCGAACTTTGCGCAGGTGCTGGAAAATATCGTTGGGCATGCCTTCCGGCAAATCCACGGTGGAGTAATCATCATGGATGGTGATGTTGCGAATGAACGCGCTTTCGACACCGGCTTCGTTGGCGATGGCACCGACAATGTGTTTGGGTTCTGCGCCATGTTGACGACCGACTTCAATGCGGTAGCGGGCCATGCCTGCTTCCGCTTGTTGCTGCGACTTGAACTTGTTGCCGCCGCTGCGTTCGCTACGCTCGCCGCGATCGCCTGAACCGTAGCTGTCTCTGTCACGCTTGTCTTTGCGCGGTGGCGCAGATTCCACAACGTCAGTGAACTCTGGTGCAAGCGGACGATCTTTTTGCAGCAGATACGCCAGCGCAGCAGCGACTTCGCTCATGCCGATGTTGTGTTCTTCCTGATAGCCTTCGACGATTTCCTGGAAATACGCGAGCTCCTGCGATTCGATGGCATCGCTGATCAATTGTTTGAACGCCATGACGCGCTTGTTGGCGATGGTTTCACGACTGGGAAGCTGCATGGGCTCAATTTTCTGGCCGGTCGCTTTTTCGATGGTGCTGAGCATGCGTTTTTCGCGGGGGGCGACAAACAAAATGGCGTCACCTTTACGACCCGCACGACCGGTACGACCGATACGATGCACGTAGGATTCGGTGTCGTATGGAATGTCATAGTTGATGACGTGACTAATGCGTTCAACGTCCAGTCCACGGGCAACAACGTCGGTGCCGACCAGAATATCCAGACTGCCTTTTTTCAGACGATCGACCGTTTTTTCCCGCAACTGCTGACTCATGTCACCGTTGAGTGGCGAGGCAGAATAGCCACGGGCTTCCAGTTTTTCTGCCAATTCAATCGTCGCGTTTTTGGTGCGGACAAAGATAATGACACCGTCGAATTCTTCCACTTCCAGCATACGCGTTAGCGCGTCGAGCTTGTGAATGCCACTCACTTGCCAGTAGCGTTGGGTAATGGCGGAAACCGTCGTCGTTTGCGACTTGATTTTGATTTCTACCGGATTACGTAAATAGGTGTCGGCAACACGCTTAATGGCGGGCGGCATGGTGGCGGAGAACAACGCCACTTGTTTATCCGCAGGCGTGTGCTGCAGGATGGCTTCAACATCATCGATGAATCCCATACGCAACATTTCGTCGGCTTCGTCCAGAACAACAGCACGGATGGAATCCAGCTTCAGGGTGCCGCGACGCAGGTGATCTTGTACGCGACCGGGGGTACCAACCACAACGTGCACACCGCGTTTTAGCTGGCGCAGCTGGGTGTCCATGCCTTGACCACCGTATACCGGCAAAATGTGAAAACCCTGCATGTGACGCGCATAAGCCTGCATGGCTTCGGCAACCTGGATGGCCAGTTCCCGCGTGGGCGCGAGTACCAGCAACTGAGGCTGGTTTCGCGAAATGTCCAGTCTGCTCAGCAGAGGAAGTGCGAATGCCGCCGTTTTACCCGTGCCGGTTTGCGCTGTGCCCAGCAGGTCGCGTCCTTCCAGCAAAGGGGGGATGCTTTGCGCCTGGATGGGCGATGGCGTTTCGTAACCAATATCCGCAACGGCTTGCAGGATAGCAGGTGACAGTGAAAGTTCGGAAAAACGGCTGATGACTTGCTGCGACATAAGAAGACCTAGATTGTGAGGTACACCGGCAACTGATGGAGCCGTGGCGCCCATAGTGGTGGAGGTCGGCATTATACCTGATTGTTGTGTTGGGCAGGCGGTGATTTATTAACCTCATATATTTAAGTAATAAAAAATGAAAGGTTATTAAAAAATTGTATTAGCTATCCTGCAATTGAGGGACTACAATGAAATTACTATCTGGATCTAAGTAAGTTGTTGATAGTAAAGGTAAATTATTGCTAGCCGTAGTTCCTGTGTGATGTGAGAGGAGAAAGTTATGACTTCCGTGTCTGATGATGTAAAGGGCTATTTGGCATTTGCCGCGTTTATGTTTGCGCTACCTGCTATGTACTTGGCGCCAGCACTTCTTAACGCATTGGTCGACCTGTCAGGTCGTTTCTAGTCCGGCGTTGAGGACTCTGCCGCGAGGCTAGGAACCTTGCGCTCACAGTTCTCCCCGAACAAACAGCCGCTAAATGCGGCTGTTTTGCGTTCTGAGGCTGAAAAAACAAATTAAAACCCTCAGAAAATACAGATGAATTTTTTATTCCCTCGATCAAGTTATTTAATTGGCGCTTATTTCCCTTTGAAAATATACTTCTACGCGCCGTATGGTTATGCGGCGATGTGGGGCGGCTGGTGCTGTTGCCAGCGCTTTTTTAAAACATGTATGTGGGAGATGACCGGTATGGTGCTTTCTGATGATGTAAAAGGCTACATGGCGTTTTTCGTGTTCTTGTTTGCTCTGCCAATGTTGTATTTGGCACCCACCATCCTGAATGCCATCATAGACTTGTCTGGCAAGTTTTAATGAATGGCTAGCAGCAGGGCGTGTTGCTGAGGCAACACTGGAGGGCGCCCCGCTGTTTCAAATCGATATCGTTGCCGAGGGGTCGGTTACGGGATCGAATCAAAAGGTCTGCATAGACCGTCAATTCGAGTTTTTTGGCTTCACCGATCTAGTTTTCGTCGATAATCGCGTCTTCACGCAGCTTGTTGATGTAATCTTCGATCGTCTGGTTCTGAATCATTTTTGCCAATTTGCTCTGCAGGCTGTGATAGCTTGGGGGAGCAACATCTCTGCTTTCTTCTAACTTGATAACATGCCAGCCGAAACGGGTTTGCACGGCTTTTTTGGTGTATTCACCCGGTTTGAGCGCTTCTACAGCTTCTGAAAACGGCTGTACCATTTGATCGGGTGTGAACCAGCCCAGGTCTCCGCCATCGGGAGTAGAGCCAGAGGACGTTTCATTTGCCAGTTTGACGAAATCAGTGCCCTTATCCAGGATGGCGATGATCTTGTTCGCATCTTCTTCGCTTTTCAGCAAAATGTGGCGGGCGTGATATTCACGATTGGCACTGTCGGCCAGTTGTTGCTCGTACAACTTGCGCATTTCTTCTTCGGTGACCGGCGTTTCCGCCAGCAGTTTTTCAATGCGCTGCGTGGTAATGATGTTGCGGATTTGCTCATAGATAAGAGTTTGCACCGCGTCTGTCTGGTCGAATCCTTCGTTCAACGCGGCCTGATAAATCAGTTCACGATTGATCATTTCTTCCATGTATTGACTGCGTTTGTCCATTGGCAGGCTCGCACCGGGGGACACGCCCAGGCGGGATTTGGTGTAGGCCTGAAAATCCACTTCGGTGAATTTGGTGCCGTTGACCGAGGCAATGACTTTTTCCTCAGCGTCTTGGGCGGAGGCTGTGGAGGCCAGACAAACTGAAAGGCAAAGTAACCAGAGATTTTTTTTCATCGGCTCAAAATAATTATTAAATTTCATCAGAAGACAGGGCGCGAATGCTCAAGGCATGTATTTCGGTATTCATTGCTTCGCCCATGGCCGCATAAACCATGCGGTGACGCTGAATAGTGGGCTTGCCGCGAAACGCGTCGCTGACCAACATCACCCGAAAGTGGCCGCCACCCTTGGCACTGGCGTGGCCAGCGTGCAAGTGACTGTCGTCACCAATTTCCAGTTGCGAGGGCGAAAACGCATCGCTCAAGCGTTGACGAATGTAATCTATTCGCTCTTGTGGCGTCATTGCGGAAATACCTTGCGGAACGGCTTGACGATTACCTGCTCGTAAACCCCGGCGGATTGATAGGGGTCGTTGCTGGCCCAGGTTTCTGCGGCGTCCAGGCTGGCAAATTCGGCAACGATCAGACTGCCGCTGAAACCCGCGCTGGCAGGATCGGTATTGTCGGCGTTGGGATGAGGGCCGGCGATGATCAAGCGACCTTCATCCTGCAGTTGTTGCAACCGCGCCAAGTGCGCTGGGCGTGCGGCCAAACGTTTCTCCAGACTGTTTTTTACATCGGTAGCGATAATGGCGTAAAGCATGGTTCCTCAGCTTATTCCTTGATGTAGCGTGCGAGATAAAGTCCCTGAGCGATCATGAAGGCAACCGTTAATCCGAGCATGCCGAACAGTTTGAAGTTTACCCAGGTATCCGTGTCAAAATTGTAAATCACGTAGATGTTGATCACACCCAGCGCGAAGAAGAAGTAGACCCAGCTCCAGTTGATGCGGCGCCAGACGTGATCAGGCAGGGTCAGTGCTGCCCCCATCAAGCGCTGCGCAACGTTTTGTTTGCCCACAAACTGGCTACCCAGGAATACCGCTGCAAACAGCCAATTGACGACGGTTGGCTTCCACTTGATGAAGATTTCGTCCTGCAAAACCAGGGTGGCACCACCAAACACGGCGATCAGACCGAGCGTGATCAAGTGCATTTTTTCGAATTTGCCGGTGCTATAGCGCGAATACAGCACCTGGACCAGGGAAGCGACGATGGCCACCACGGTGGCGACGTAAATGTCGTATGTCTTATACGCTATGAAAAACAACAGGATAGGAAAAAAATCCAACAGCAGTTTCATTACGGGTACCGGCAATTAAATGGAGTCGCCATTAAAGCACAAAGGGGTAAAGGCCGCTATATTTTACATAATTAGAATATTGTGATATTCTAATCTGTAGGTGTGTTATGAGGAGCTTTTTATGAGTATCGAACGTATTGTGTTGGCCTTTGCGGGCGCAATGATTTTGGTGACCTTACTGTTGGCGCATTACCATGCCAGCGAATGGCTGTATTTCACCGCGTTTATAGGTGTTAATCTGTTGCAATCAGCGTTTACCGGTTTTTGCCCGCTGGCGAAAATCCTGCGTGCCGTAGGTGCGCGTAGCGGTACCGCGTTTTCCTAAGATTTAGTCAGAACGTTGCAGATAGAGCGCGGGCGGTTTCGTCCGCGCTTTTTTGTGGGTGGACGATCAGCCTTTTCTCAAATCTTTTTTTGCTGACTTGATATATCGACCAAAATCCCGATCCTTCTTGCGTTTTTCGGCATAGGACATGTCGTTGAATGCGGATTCTTCTTTGAGCTTAAGAAAACTATCAAGGGATTCCTGGCTGATCTCGCCGGCACGCACCGCCGCGAGTACCGCGCAACCTGGCTCGCCAGTATGGTTGCAGTTTTGATAGCGGCAGTTGGATGCGATATCGACAATGCCGGCATAGCTGTTTGCCAGGCCGCTTTCTGAGCCGAGGATGCCGAATTCGCGCATGCCAGGGTTGTCGATCACCAGCGCGCCGCCGTCAAGACGGATCAGCTCACGACGAACGGTTGTGTGTCGACCTTCTCCTGATTCGCTGACAGATTTTGTTTCCATTTTTTCGCGGCCGACCAACTGATTTATCAGTGTGCTTTTGCCAACGCCTGATGAGCCGACGAAACAATAGGTTTTTCCTGGCTGCAGTAACTGTTTAATGCCTTCCAGACCGTCGCCAGTTATGTTGCTCAATGTCGCAACCGGCGCGGTGATACCGATAGACTTGATTTGTGCCAGCTGCGTGGCCAGTACCTCTGAATCCACCAAATCAGTTTTGGTCAATAGAATGTACGGTTCAGCGCCGCCTTCCATCACCATGACAAGATAGCGTTCCAAGCGTTTCGGATTAAAATCGAAGTGACAAGACTGCACGATCAGCACGTAATCCACGTTCGCTGCAATCATCTGGTACTCAATGACGTTTCCTGCTGATTTCCTGCGCAGCGATGTTCGGCGTTCCAGCAGCGCGTGGATTATCCCAAAGTCGTCTTCAGGCTGTTTTTCCACACAAACCCAGTCGCCTACGCACGGCAATTCCTGGCTCAGGTGGTGATGATGCAAGTATCGGCCAGCCAATTTTGCCCGAAAACTTCCGTTTTGATCCGTGAGTAACAACTGGTCACGGTCGACAGCCGCAACGCGAGCGACAGTATCTGTTGGTTGGCACACGGCTTGTTGTTCGAACCAATCGCTCCAGCCCAGTTCATGCAATTCATCGCGTTGTTTGTTCATTTGTTTATCCATATTGCTTGCATCTTCTGATCAAACGCATAGCGTCCGAATTCAGCATTGTAGCCGGGATTCCGCATCTCGGGCACCAGGAAAATTGCTCGATAGGGTAGGGTGCGCCGCGCGCACCAAAGCAGCGGGTTTGGATTGATCGCAATGATGGAGTTCATCGAAAATTCGGGGGTAGGGCGTAATAAGCAAAGCGCATTACGCCGGATGTTTCGCAAAAAATGGTGCAATGCCTTTCAGTTCTTGCAGCCTACGGCTGCTCTTGCTCAAGTCAGAACAGTAGGTGCGAATAGCGTTAGCGTATTCGTACGCATGAAATGAACCTCCATGCCTCCGATTACGCTGCGCTAATCGGAGCTACGAGGCTCGATAGGGTAGGGTGCGCCGCGCGCACCAAAGCAGCGGGTTTGGATAGATCGCAATGATGGAGTTCATCGAAAATTCGGGGGTAGGGTGTAATAAGCAAAGCGCATTACGCCGGATGTTTCGCAAAAAACGGTGCAATGCCTTTCTGTTATTGCAGCCTACGGCTCTTGCTCAAGTCAGAACGGTAGGTACGAATAGCGGTAGCGTATTCGTACGCATGAAATGAACCTCCATGCCTCCGATTACGCTGCGCTAATCGGAGCTACGAGGCTGCGCCAACTATTTGTAACAAAAAGCCCGCTGTTAACAGTGATATGCCCAGTACTGCTGCAATTATCGCTTTGTCTTGGTGCTGTTCGCTTGCATCTAACACAATATCCTGGTTTTTTTTGATCATAGGCAGCCAGTTGGCATCAATTACCGCCTTGCTTTTTTCAATATCTTCTTTCGGAAATGGTGGTGAATGAACTTTATCGATGTTGGCTTTCAGCATTTCAAAATAAAATTGTTGCTGTTCAAGTCTTATTTGAGCGACTTTCGCTAGCTGCCTTTTGTGGTAGCCCCATAAAAATTCGTAGGCGAGCAGCCACGCACCGACGATGTCAAAAATAAGGCCAAGGATGGTATATGACATTTGCGCACCTCGGTTTTTGGCAGTTGCTTAGGCAGTTTTCTCGATCCCATCCCATGATGATCCCTATTGGGAGTGTATATTTTCCGCTTTGGGTGGTCCAGGGCGCAGAATAGGGAAAAGACCAAACTAGCTGGCTGCTATTGGTTGAAATATTTTGGCTTGGAAGTTTTTGAGGATTTGCCAGTGAATTCAAAAGAACTCACTGGCAATCTCGCTGGTCGAATGGCTGATGCATCAGACCAGTTTTAAAGTTGGTAGCGGGGGCTGGATTTGAACCAACGACCTTCGGGTTATGAGCCCGACGAGCTACCAGGCTGCTCCACCCCGCATCAGATGGACGGTATACTATCACGGAAAAGTCAGATTGCAAGGAACCCGCCAAGGGAATGTTGAAAAAGATTTTGCCGGGCTGAAAAAGAAAAAAGCCGACTTATAAAAGTCGGCTTTTTGTATTGGTAGCGGGGGCTGGATTTGAACCAACGACCTTCGGGTTATGAGCCCGACGAGCTACCAGGCTGCTCCACCCCGCATCAAATGTGGCGCTATAGTACCATGTAGCTTTTTGATTGCAAGGCCAAAAAAGTATTTATTTTCAGATTGTTGGAATTTTGATCGAAGCCGTTTGCCCCGCCTTCCATAATAGGGACGATTGACAAGCAGGGCAGCAAAAACTACAGTGTGCACAAATGAGGTTGGCGCCGATTTGTCTCTGATTGCGGGCGCCTAATAAATGCGGCTAAAGTTGAGGGTAACCTGCTTTGGCTGTGAAGCGGGTTTTTTTGTGCCCAGGTTTTTTTGAAGGTGGTGCCAAAATGGTAGGTGAGTGGGAAGAATTTGAAACGTTGGCCGTGCGCGCAGGTCATGTACGCACCAATGAGCTGGAGCAGGGGGAGCCGATTTTCCCGACGTCCAGTTATGTTTACGCCAATGCGGCACAGGCGGCGGCGCGTTTTCAGGGGCAGGAGCCGGGCAATATTTATTCGCGCTTCACCAATCCCACGGTGCGCACGTTTGAACAGCGTTTGGCGGCACTGGAGGGCGGTGAGCGTTGCGTGGCCACGGCTTCTGGTATGGCAGCGATTTTGGCGACGGGCATGGCGATTTTGCAGAGCGGTGATCACATCGTTTCTTCGCGTGCGATTTTTGGTTCAACCGTCATGCTGTTTAATGCCTACTTCAAAAAATTTGGGGTGGACACCACGTATGTGCCACTAACCGATTTGCAGGCGTGGGAAGCGGCGATTACGCCCAAGACCAAAATGTTGTTTGTTGAAACGCCATCCAATCCGTTGACAGAAATTGGTGATTTGCGCGGTTTGGCGGCAATCGCCAAGAAACACGGTTGTTTGTTGGTGGTGGATAACTGTTTTTGTACGCCAGCACTGCAAAAGCCGTTGGAACTTGGTGCCGATATCGTGGTCCATTCTGCGACCAAATATATTGATGGTCAGGGACGCTGCATCGGTGGCGCGGTTGTTGGCAGTAACGAATTGATGGAGCCAGTGTACGGATTTTTACGCACTGCCGGCCCAAGTATGAGCCCATTCAATGCGTGGGTGTTTTTGAAGGGCCTGGAAACGTTGTCGCTGCGCATGCGTGCACATTGCGACAGTGCGTTGGCGTTGGCGCAGTGGCTGGAAAAAAGCGCGTTGATCAAGCGCGTGTACTATCCTGGTTTGCCATCGCATGCGCAGCATGAGCTGGCCAAAAAGCAGCAGTCGCATTTTGGTGGTATTGTGGCGTTTGAACTGCAGGGCGGGCGTGAGGCGGCGTGGAAGTTTATTGATTCAACGCGATTGATTTCGATTACGGCAAACCTGGGTGATACCAAGTCGACGATTACTCATCCCGCAACGACAACGCACGGTCGGTTAACCGATGAGGCGCGTGCGCAGGCGGGAATTTCTGAAGGTTTGATTCGTATTTCTGTTGGCCTTGAAGGGCTGGAAGATTTAAAGGCTGATTTACAACGTGGTTTGGATGCGTTGGCATAATTGAGGGCTTCGCACAATGTTCGGTAACAGCGTTAAACGATTGGAACAATTGCTTTTGGCATTGTGGACAGGAAGTATGGTTGGCGTGGGTTACATTGCAGCACCAGTGTTGTTTAAAACGCTGGATGATCGCAAGTTGGCCGGAATGCTGGCGGGTAACATGTTTGGCGTGATTTTTATCGCCGGCAGCGTTATCGGTTTGGTGTTGTTGCTGTTGCTGATCGGTCGCCTGGGGCGCAGCGTATTTGCGCAGTGGCGATTCTGGGTCTTGCTGGTGATGTGGTCATTGGCAATGGCGAGTTTGTTTGTGGTGCAGCCGATGATGGCAGAGTTGAAATCGCAAGGATTGTTGCCCGGCAGTGAAGCGGCCAAGCAGTTCGGCATGATGCACGGCGTTTCGTCGGTGATGTATATGCTGACCAGTCTGGGCGGTGTGGTGCTGGTATGGGCGGGATTGCGTAAAAGTGAGGTCAACCGACCGCGCTCGGCGATCGGTGGCCACATTTAGTTGTTAGGGCAGGGTGATTTTTTTCTTTTCTGAGCTGCGGAAAAGCACGACAATACGGCCGATGGTCTGGGCGTGTGCAGCTTTGGTTTGCTTGCAGATGGCTTCAATCAGTGCCGATTTGGTGTCTTTATCGCCAGCCGGCACTTTTATTTTGATCAGTTCGTGGTAGTCAAGCGCACCTTCAATTTCGGCAAGAACGTTTTCGGTTAATCCTTTGTCGCCGATCATGACCACGGGTTTGAGTGGGTGAGCTAAGCTGCGCAAGAATTGAGTTTGTTTACCAGTAAGTTTCATGGGGTTTCCGTGGATCGCGAAAAAGAGCGTAGTCTAACGCAAAACGACGAAGGTTTCACCGTTGCCGCCAGCCCTTTTAATGCCGTCAAGGTGGAATTGGCCATTATTTTGATCCTTGGCGTGGTGTTGTTTGCCTGGCATCCTCATTTGACGACCGACGAGGATTGGCAGTTGCTCATCCTGGCGGGATATGGGGTGGTGTCGGCGGCGTGGTTGGTGTTGCGGGTAAAAAGGGTTGAAAAGGTATTGGCGGTAAAGCGTGGCGAAGAAGAAAAACAGTAACTGGATGCAGCGGCACGTGAGCGATGTCTACGTGCAGCAGGCGCAAAAAGACGGCTATCGCAGTCGTGCTGCCTATAAGTTGCTGGAAATACAGGAAAAAGACAGGTTGTTCCGGCCGGGAATGCGGGTGGTTGACCTGGGCGCGGCACCGGGTGGCTGGGTGCAGGTGGTTTCTCGCCTGATCGGCGATAGCGGTACCTTGGTGGCCATGGACATTTTGCCGATGGACCCGTTTGAGGATGTGGTGTTTATTCAGGGCGATTTCCGTGAGCAGGCGGTGTATGACCAATTGCTTGAGGTTTTGGACGGCGAGCAAGTCGATGTTGTAATTTCCGATATCGCCCCCAACTTAAGTGGCGTCAAGAGTGCGGACCAGGCGCGGGCGATGCATTTGGCGGAGCTGGTCCTGGACTTTTCCAAGCAGGTATTGCGGCCAGGGGGCGACATGCTGGTCAAGGTATTTCAGGGCGAAGGAATGGATCAATACCGTAAGGATGTACAGCAGGCATTTGCTAAGTTATTGACTCGAAAGCCCGACTCGTCACGGTCTGAGAGCCGCGAGTTCTATATATTGGGCAAAAACCGCATTGTTTAGTCGTTGTTGCTGTAGTAATGTTGTCAGATGATAGTTTGCATGTTGTCCGCCAGAATTCTGTTGTGGTCAGCGGTGTGACAGACATAGCCAATTGAATGAGGGGCGAATTTTGAACGAGATGGTTAAAAACATCATTCTGTGGGTGGTAATCGCCATCGTGCTGATGTCGGTGTTTAGTAGTTTTTCACCTCGGCAAGCAGGGACACGTCCCTTGGAGTATTCGCAGTTTATCCAAGATGTGAAAAATCGTGATGTTCAGCGGGTATTGATCGAAGGACGTGAAATTCAGGGAATTCGCCAGAACGGCGAGCGTTTCCGCACCTACAGCCCCGGTGACCCCGGCCTGATTGGTGACCTGCTGGATAGCGGCGTTGTTATTGATGTTAAGCCACCTGAGCAGCAAGGTCTGTTGATGCAGATCTTCATTTCCTGGTTCCCGATGCTGTTGTTGATTGGGGTCTGGGTGTTCTTTATGCGCCAGATGCAGGGCGGTGCCGGTGGTCGTGGTGCCATGTCGTTTGGCAAGAGTAAGGCGCGCATGCTGGGCGAAGATCAGGTCAAGGTGACATTTAATGATGTTGCCGGCGCTGAAGAAGCCAAAGAAGAAGTGGCGGAACTGGTTGAGTTCCTGCGCGACCCCAGCAAATTCCAGAAGCTGGGTGGCAAGATTCCGCGCGGCGTGCTGATGGTTGGTCCTCCCGGTACTGGTAAGACGCTGCTGGCAAAAGCCATTGCCGGTGAAGCGAAGGTGCCGTTCTTTACCATTTCCGGTTCTGACTTCGTGGAAATGTTCGTCGGTGTGGGTGCATCGCGTGTTCGTGACATGTTCGAGCAAGCGAAGAAGCACGCACCCTGTATCATCTTCATCGATGAGATCGATGCGGTTGGTCGTCACCGTGGCGCTGGCTTGGGTGGTGGTCACGATGAACGCGAGCAAACGCTGAACCAATTGCTGGTCGAGATGGATGGTTTTGAGGGTAACGAAGGCATTATCGTTATCGCAGCCACCAACCGTCCTGACGTACTGGACCCTGCGCTGCTGCGTCCTGGTCGTTTTGACCGCCAGGTGACTGTGCCGCTGCCCGATGTTCGTGGTCGCGAGCAGATTCTGAAAGTACATATGCGCAAGGTGCCATTGGCTGAAGATGTGAAGCCAAAGGTAATCGCGCGTGGCACCCCCGGTTTCTCCGGTGCCGATCTGGCCAACCTGGTGAACGAGGCGGCGCTGTTTGCTGCGCGTGGCAATCACAAGTTGGTGACCATGCAGGATTTTGAGCGTGCCAAAGATAAAATCATGATGGGTGCAGAGCGCCGCTCCATGGTGATGAGTGAGGACGAAAAACGTCTGACGGCTTATCACGAGGCGGGGCATGCAATTGTCGGTCTGATGGTTCCTGAGCATGATCCTGTCTACAAGGTGAGCATTATTCCGCGTGGCCGTGCGCTGGGTGTGACGATGTTCCTGCCTGAGGAAGACAAGTACAGCTACAGCAAGCAGAAACTGGAAAGCAACATCTCCAGCTTGTTTGGTGGCCGTATTGCGGAAGAGATGGTGTTTGGTCGCGAAAAAGTGACTACCGGTGCTTCCAACGATATTCAACGGACCACCGACATCGCACGGAACATGGTGACCAAGTGGGGCTTGTCCGAGCGCTTGGGGCCGTTGACGTATGCAGAAGAGGAAGGCGAAGTATTTTTGGGCCGGCAGATGACGCAGCACAAGAATGTTTCTGACGAGACTGCACACATCATCGATGAAGAAGTTCGTGCGATTATCGATCGCAACTACGCGCGTTCGACCAAGATTCTGGCTGAGCATCTGGATAAGCTGCATGCCATGTCCGAGGCGTTGATGCAGTACGAAACGATTGATCGCGGTCAGATTGACAAGATCATGAAGGGGTTGCCGCCTGGCCCTCCTAGTGATTGGGATGAGTCAGATTTGGATGTACGTCCTGGTGATGCGCAGGAAGGCGAGCCGCAGGCCCGTTCGAGTGCGCCCAAGAATGATCAGGGCGACGTAGGAAATCCCGTTAATCAATCCTGATCTATGAGAAATACAATTGCCAACGGGCGAACTCTGGATTTGAGTTCGCCCCGCGTGATGGGCATTCTCAATGTTACCCCCGATTCTTTTTCAGACGGGGGTAAATTTTTTGCCGCTGATTCGGCACTCTTTCAAGCTCAAAAAATGCTACAAGACGGCGCCTACGTCATTGATGTGGGTGGCGAGTCCACGCGTCCGGGAGCGCAAGAGGTTTCGTTGTCTCAGGAACTGGACAGAGTTATTCCGGTTATTGAGTCGTTGACTGCTGAATTTGATGTGGCGGTGTCGGTTGATACCAGTAAACCTGAAGTCATGACGGCGGCGGTTGCTGCCGGAGCGGTGTTGATCAATGATGTGCGTGCGCTGCGTGAACCGGGTGCGGTTGCGGCAGCAGCGGCAACCGGTGCCTATGTCTGTCTGATGCACATGCAGGGTCAGCCGCGCAGTATGCAACTTGCGCCGGCTTATGAGGATGTGGTTCGCGAGGTCAATGATTTTTTAATCGACAGAGTGGCTGTTTGCGAGCAGGCAGGCATTGCGCGCTCGCGTATATTGCTTGATCCCGGATTCGGATTTGGTAAAAATCTGCAACATAACCTGAGTTTGTTGCGGAATATTGATGCGGTGGTGGCGTTGGGGTTGCCGGTTTTGGTCGGGATCTCGCGTAAATCCATGTTTGGTCAGTTGATGAATTTGTCGGTTGAACAGCGATTGATTCCCAGTGTGGCTGCAGCGGTGATGCTGGTCATGCGCGGTGCGCGTTTGGTGCGCGCACATGATGTTCAGGAAACAGTACAGGCACTGGCGGTGTGTTCCGCCGTGTTGGCGATGGAAAATGAAGGAGACGTGCGTTGAGCAGGAAATACTTTGGGACAGACGGCATTCGTGGTCTTGTGGGCCAGGCGCCAATCAATGCTGAATTTGTGATGCGTCTGGGCTGGGCTGCGGGCAAGGTGCTTGCGCGCGAAGGTCGTCGTAAAGTGGTTATCGGCAAAGATACTCGTATTTCCGGTTATATGTTTGAGTCCGCTTTGCAGGCAGGTCTTTCTTCAGCAGGTGTGAACATCAAATTATTGGGGCCGATGCCAACGCCGGCGATTGCCTATCTGACGCGTACTCTGCATTGTGATGCTGGAATCGTGATTAGTGCGTCACACAATCCGTACTATGACAACGGCATTAAATTTTTCTCCGGGGATGGCACCAAACTGCCTGATGAGGTTGAGCTCGCAATTGAAGCTGAGCTGGAAAATACCATGACCACGGTGGATTCCGGTGAGCTGGGCAAGGCAGTGCGCGTTATCGATGCGGGCGGACGATACATCGAGTTTTGTAAAAGTACGGTTCCCATTTCGTTCTCGCTAAAAGGTTTGAAAATTGTTATCGATTGCGCCCATGGTGCAACTTATCACGTGGCACCCAGCGTGTTTACCGAGCTTGGTGCGGATGTGTATGCCATCGGTGTCACGCCCGATGGTTTGAACATTAATGAGGGTTGTGGCTCCACCAAGCCTACGCTGTTGCAGGAAGAAGTGCTAAAGCGCAAAGCGGACTTGGGTATCGCATTTGACGGTGATGGTGATCGCGTCATTATGGTGGATCACAAGGGTGAAGTGCTTGATGGTGATGAGTTGCTCTACATCATTGCTCAGTCGCGAATGACGCGCGGCGAGCTCAAGGGTGGTGTGGTTGGAACCCTGATGAGCAACTTTGGTCTGGAAGAAGCGCTGGCACAGAATGATGTTCCGTTTGTGCGTGCCCAGGTGGGCGACCGCTACGTGATTGAGCAGCTCAAGGCGACTGGTTGGTCGCTGGGTGGCGAATCGTCGGGGCATTTGATTTGTCTGGATCGCACTACCACGGGTGACGGGGTTGTGGCGTCACTGCAGGTTCTGGAAGCTGTTATGGATTCGGGCAAGAGTTTGTATGAGCTCAAATCTGGAATGCGCAAATATCCCCAGGTGATGGTCAATGTCAAAATTGCCAAGCGTCAGGATGTGATGGCCAATGAGGCGATACGCAAAGCTGTCGAAGATGCAGAGCAAAAATTGGCGGGTAAGGGGCGGGTGTTGTTGCGTGCCTCGGGAACCGAACCGCTGATTCGGGTGATGGTCGAGGGGAGCAATCCGGTGAAAGTCGATGCGCTGGCTAATGAGTTGGCAGAAGTTGTAAGAAAATCGCTAACTTAGTCAATATTGTCTTTTTAAAATTTAGCCGGTAAACTTGCTGGCTTTTGGATGTAAGGGGAATTGGAAATGCGTAAACCGCTGGTGGCTGGAAACTGGAAGATGAACGGCAATAGCGCCAGTATTAAGGCGCTGCTAGATGGTCTTTTGAGCGGAAAAGCAGCGAATGGTTCCGCAGAAGTTGCTGTTTGTTCCCCATTTGTATACATTCCACTAGTCGCCGAGATAGTGTCGGGTTCGAACATCGCTGTTGGTGCGCAGGACGTCGCTGTTGAGGAAGTGGGCGCCTATACGGGCGAGGTTTCCGGGGCGATGCTTAAAGATGTGGGCTGCCACTACGTGCTTGTCGGTCACTCCGAACGCCGTTCGCTGTACGGTGAAACGGATAGCATGGTTGCGCAGAAATTTGCAGCGGCTCAGCGTGATGGTCTGGTGCCCATTCTATGTGTGGGCGAGACCTTGGATGAGCGTGAGTCCAGCATGACCGAGGCTGTGGTAGAGAAACAGCTGGCGGCGGTTGCCCTGTACTCTGGCGTCAAGGCATTGAATAAAGCGGTTATTGCTTACGAACCTGTGTGGGCAATCGGTACCGGCATGACTGCCACGCCTGAACAGGCGCAGGCGGTACATGCATTTATCCGTCATTGGATAGAAAAACAGGATGCAGAACTGGCGGCTAAAGTACGTATTCTTTACGGCGGCAGCATGAAAGGTTCGAATGCGGCAGAGCTGATGGCTCAGCCGGATATTGATGGCGGCTTGGTGGGCGGCGCCTCACTGCAGGCCGAAGAATTTTTGACAATCTGCCGTGCGGCAGGGTGATAACAGATGGATGCAGTTCTTTTAGTTATACACGTGATTATTTCAGTTGCTCTGGTTGCGTTGGTTTTGTTGCAGCAGGGTAAGGGCGCGGACATGGGGGCAGCGTTTGGCGCGGGTGCGTCACAAACGGTGTTTGGTTCGACAGGATCCGGTAACTTTTTGTCTCGCACCACTGCGGTATTGGCGACAAGCTTTTTTATTACCAGCTTGGCCCTGGCCTATTTGGCGACCTCTGGCGATGGTGAGGCGGCAAGTGTTATGGAGCGAGTAACGGTGAGTGCGCCGGCTGCTGCAGATGTTCCTGTTGTGCCGCAAGATGCGCCAGTCAGTGATGTGCCACCAAATTAAAGAGTGGCGCCCCGTTTAGAAACGTTTATGCCGACGTGGTGAAATTGGTAGACACGCCATCTTGAGGGGGTGGTGGGGCAACCCGTGCCGGTTCAAATCCGGCCGTCGGTACCAAATTTGTTGCAAGTAAAAAAATAATAATAATTAGTTTTCAAGTGTTAAGCGTTTGATTGCTTGAGTTAGCGGTCAGGGTCTCGGCTTGACATGTGTAAATGCCAACCCTAGACTGCGAACTCTGCAAAATTGAGATCAATACTAGGTTATTTGTCATCAAATTAATTTCAGCAAAGATTATGCCGGGATAGCGGCAGAGTTTGTTGGGGGGAACGTGCTAGAAAATTACCTGCCAATATTGGTTTTCTTGGTTCTGGGTGTCATTTTTGGAGCGGTGCCGGTTGCGTTAAGCATGTTGGCAGCGCCTAATCGTCCAGATAAAGAGAAGCTGTCTGCATACGAATGCGGATTTGAAGCCTTTGACGATTCGCGCATGAAATTCGACGTGCGTTTCTATCTGGTGGCAATTCTGTTCATTATTTTCGATTTGGAAATTGCGTTTCTGTTTCCGTGGGCCGTCGTGCTGAATGACCTTGGTTGGTTCGGCTATTGGTCGATGGTGATTTTCCTGTTGATCCTGGTTATTGGCTTTATTTATGAGTGGAAGAAGGGGGCCTTGGAATGGGAATAGAAGGCGTTCTTGAGAAAAGCATTGTTACCACTTCGGCTGACAAGCTAATCAACTGGGCTCGGACGGGTTCACTGTGGCCGATGACGTTTGGTCTGGCTTGCTGCGCAGTGGAGATGATGCACGCTGGTGCGTCCCGCTATGACCTTGATCGTTTCGGTGTTATCTTCCGCCCTAGTCCGCGTCAGTCTGACGTGATGGTGGTTGCAGGTACGCTGGTGAATAAAATGGCTCCTGCACTGCGCAAAGTTTACGATCAGATGTCCGAGCCGCGTTGGGTTATCTCCATGGGTTCCTGCGCGAACGGTGGTGGTTATTACCACTACTCGTATTCTGTTGTTCGTGGTTGTGATCGGATCGTTCCTGTGGACATTTATGTTCCAGGATGCCCGCCGACGGCTGAAGCGTTTCTGTACGGAGTTATCCAGTTGCAGAACAAGATTAAGCGCACCAATACCATTGCTCGCACCTAATTCGGATTGAACATGGAAAACTTGCAGAACGAACTGAAAGCATACTTTGGTAATCAGCTGACCAGTTGTGTCCTGTCACCGCAGGGCGAGTTGACGATTGAAGTGGCGAACGAGAATTTTTTAAAAGTTTGCTTTGCGCTGCGCGATCAAAAACAATTTGGTTTTGAGCAATTGATTGATCTGTGCGGTGTGGATTATCTCACCTACGGTGAAACCGAGTGGTCGACAGAGTCCGCGACAGAGACCGGATTTAGTCGTGGTCGGGCGGTGGGTTCCAGCAAACGCCATAAGTGGACACGTCCTCGTTTTGCTGTTGTGCTGCACCTGATTTCGTACGCGAACAATCAACGTCTGCGGGTGCGCACGTTTGTTGATGAAAATGAACCATTGGTTGCTTCGGTTGTTGATGTATGGAATGTGGCGAACTGGTATGAGCGCGAAGCGTTCGACATGTATGGAATCATTTTTGATGGCCATCCTGACTTGCGCAGAATTCTCACCGACTATGGTTTTATCGGTCATCCGTTCCGTAAGGACTTCCCGTTGGGTGGCCATGTAGAAGTGCGTTACTGTGAAGACAAAAAACGCGTTGTTTATGAACCTGTCAATCTCCAGACTCGCACGTTGGTGCCGCGCGTTATCCGCGATGATCAGCGGACGGCAACCAAGGCAGAAGGGGAGGCGTAGTCAATATGTCTGAAATCAAAAACTATACGCTGAACTTTGGTCCTCAGCATCCTTCCGCACACGGTGTATTACGCCTGGTATTGGAGATGGATGGTGAGATCATTGAGCGCGCCGACCCGCACATTGGTTTGCTGCATCGCGGCACGGAAAAATTAGCCGAAACCAAACCCTATAACCAAAGCATTGGTTACATGGATCGTTTGGACTACGTGTCGATGATGAGCAACGAACACGGTTATGTGCTGGCGCTTGAAAAAATGCTGGGCGTAGAAGCGCCGATTCGCGCGCAATACATTCGTGTGATGTTTGATGAAATTACCCGAATTCTGAATCACCTGATGTGGATCGGTGCGCACGCCATGGACATCGGTGCCATGACAGTGTTTTTGTACGCTTTCCGCGAACGTGAAGATTTGCTGGATGCCTATGAAGCAGTGTCTGGTGCGCGCATGCATGCGACCTATTACCGTCCTGGTGGTGTGTATCGTGATTTGCCCGAACGCATGCCTTTGTATGAGCCATCCAAGTGGCACAGTGCGCGTGAAGTTGCCAAGAAAAATGAGAATCGCCAAGGTTCCTTGCTGGATTTCCTGGAAGATTTCACCAATCGTTTCCCTGTCTACGTCGATGAATACGAAACGCTGTTAACGGATAACCGTATTTGGAAACAGCGTACTGTGGGCATTGCGGTTGTTACGCCAGAGCGCGCACTGCAGTTGGGCTTTACCGGCCCGATGTTGCGTGGTTCGGGTATCGAATGGGATTTGCGTAAGAAACAGCCCTACGAAGTGTACGACAGACTTGATTTTGATATTCCAGTCGGCGTGACCGGTGATACTTACGATCGCTATCTGGTTCGTGTTGAAGAAATGCGTCAGTCCAATCGCATCATCAAACAGTGTATCGAGTGGCTGCGTAAAAATCCGGGTCCGGTGATGTTGGCAGATCATAAAGTGACGCCACCTTCGCGCGAACACATGAAGGGTGATATGGAGTCGCTGATTCACCACTTTAAACTGTTTACCGAAGGTTATTGCTTGCCTGAGGGCGAGGCCTATGCAGCGGTAGAGCACCCCAAGGGTGAATTTGGTTGTTACATCGTTTCTGACGGTGCGAACAAACCGTATCGTCTAAAAATTCGCGCGCCGGGTTATCCGCACCTTGCAGCTACCGATGAAATGTCGCGTGGCCATATGCTTGCTGATGTGGTGGCGATTATCGGTACACAGGACATTGTATTTGGGGAAGTAGATCGCTAATGTCTGACACAAAATTGCATCTGATTGATTCCGACTCTCGTGCGGAAATTGATATCTGGGTTGCCAAGTATCCAGCTGACCAGAAGCAGTCAGCGGTAATGGCGGCACTTCGAATTGTGCAGGATGCCAACGCGGGTTGGTTGACCAATGACTTGATGGATGCGGTCGCCGAGTACTTGGATATGCCCAAGGTTTCCGTATACGAAGTGGCGACCTTCTATTCGATGTACGAGCGCAAGCCGGTTGGTAAACATAAAATCTGTGTTTGCACCAACGTGTCTTGCATGTTGTGTGGTTCCGATCAGATCGTTTCGCATTTGAAGAACAAATTAGGCGTTAAAGGATTTGGCGAGATCACGGCAGATGGCCGTTTTTCCTTGAAGGAAGTGGAGTGTCTTGGGGCTTGTGGTGGTGCACCGATGTTCCAAATTGGCCGTAAATATTATGAGAATCTGACACCTGCAAAGGTTGATGAAATTCTCGATTCTCTGGATTAACAAACAAGATAATTCCTATGGCTAACGAAGTTTGTTTTAGTACGCTCCACCTAGACAAACCCTGGACTCTGCAGACATACCAGAGCACAGGCGGATACGAAGCATGGAAGAAAATTCTGCGCGAAAAAACTTCTGCGGAAGATATTATCAATGAAGTGAAAACGTCGGTCATTCGTGGTCGCGGGGGCGCAGGTTTTCCAACCGGGTTGAAGTGGAGCTTTATGCCTCGCAACGCCTCTGGCCAAAAGTATATCGTTTGTAATTCTGACGAAGGCGAGCCAGGGACGTTTAAAGATCGCGATATTTTGCGTTATAACCCGCATGCGCTGGTCGAAGGCATGGCGATCGCTGGTTACACTATTGGTGCAACCCGTGGATACAACTACATTCGTGGTGAATTTTGGGAACCTTATGAGCGTTTCCAGCAGGCGATCGAAGATGCGCGTGCTGCCGGCTTGTTGGGCAAAAACATCATGGGCAGCGGTATTGATTTCGATCTGGAAGTCCACCTGGGTGGTGGTGCTTACGTTTGCGGCGAAGAAACCGCACTGATCGAATCTATCGAAGGCAAAAAAGGCCAGCCGCGCTTCAAGCCACCGTTCCCTGCAAGTTACGGTTTGTATGGTCGTCCGACAACCATCAATAACACTGAGACGTTGTCGTCCATCCCGTACATTATGCGCAACGGCGGTCAGTGGTTTGCTGACTTGGGTGTGCCAGGCAGTGGTGGCACCAAGTTGTTTTCTGTTTCAGGTCACGTGAACAAGCCGGGCAACTATGAAGTCGGGATGGGCACGCCTTTCTCTGAACTGTTGGAGATGGCCGGCGGTGTTCGTGGTGGTCGCAAACTTAAAGCTGTTATTCCTGGTGGGTCCTCTACGCCAGTAGTGCCTGGGCACATCATGATGCAGACGAAGATGGACTATGACTCCATCGGCAAGTCTGGCTCCATGTTGGGTGCAGGTTCGGTGATTGTGATGGATGACACGACTTGTATGGTCAAGGTACTGGCGCGCATTGCGCACTTCTACTTTGAAGAGTCATGCGGTCAGTGCACGCCTTGCCGTGAAGGTACCGGCTGGCTGGCTCGCGTTGTTCACCGCATTGAACACGGCCATGGACGTCCAGAAGATCTGGATTTGTTGATGGATGTTTCTGCCAAAATTGAAGGTCATACAATTTGTGCACTGGGTGACGCTGCGGCGATGCCAGTAGCAAGTTTTATTAAGCATTTCCGTGAAGAGTTTGAGTATCACATCCAACACGGCAAGTGCATGGTTTAGGCAGTGGTTGAAAGTCGCGGATAACGGGACACCAGCATGGTAAAGATTGAAATAGACGGTAAAGAAGTTGTAGCGCGCGATGGGGCGATGCTCATTGAGGCGGCTGACGAGGCAGGAATTTATATTCCTCGCTTCTGCTATCACAAAAAACTGTCCGTGGCGGCCAATTGCCGCATGTGCTTGGTTGAAGTTGAAAAAGCTCGCAAGCCACTGCCCGCGTGTGCAACGCCGGTAACCGATGGTATGCGTGTTGCGACCAAATCACCTGGCGCACTGGCTGCGCAAAAAGGTGTGATGGAGTTTCTGCTGATTAATCATCCGCTGGATTGCCCGATCTGTGATCAGGGTGGCGAGTGTGAATTGCAGGATGTCGCTGTTGGCTATGGCAAAGATGTATCTCGCTACAGCGAGAGCAAGCGTGTACTGGGTGACAAGAACATCGGTCCGCTGATTTCCACTGACATGACGCGCTGCATTCACTGTACGCGCTGTGTGCGTTTCTGCGACGAAATCGCGGGTTCCAAGGAACTGGGCGGAATGGGACGCGGTGAGCACATGAGCATCGGTACCTATGTGGCGGCGACGGTGGATTCAGAACTGTCAGGCAATATTATCGATTTGTGTCCAGTAGGCGCACTGACCTCCAAGCCTTTCCGTTACAAAGCGCGTGCATGGGAAATGTTCTCCCGTGATGGCGTGGCAGGCCATGACAGCGTTGGTTCCAACTTGACGGCCCATACCCGTGGCAATGAAATTTTGCGTGTTGTTCCTGCAGACAATGAAGCAGTGAATGAAACTTGGTTGTCTGACCGTGATCGTTTTGCCTATACCGGTATCGAGAGCAAAGAGCGTCTGACGTCGCCAATGGTAAAACAGGGCGGCAGTTGGAAGCAGGTTGATTGGGAAACCGCTTTGCGCGTCGCTGCTGAAGCATTGCAGCGAGTGAGCGGTGTCGATGGCCCTCATTTGTTGGGGACCTTGGTTTCTCCCAGCTCCACGACCGAAGAAATTTATCTTGCGCAGAAAATAACGCGCGGATTGCTGAGCGATAACATTGATTATCGTCTGCGCCAGCGTGATTTTTCTGATGTTCAGGCTGATCCCGTTTGCCCGACATTGGGTGTGGCGATTGCAGATATCGAAAAAGCCGATGCGCTGTTGTTTATTGGCGCGAATATTCGTAAGGATCAACCATTGTTGGGCTTGCGCACTCGCAAGGCAGCGAAAGCCGGCGCACACGTCTCGTTTATTAACTCGATGGCGTACGATTTTAATTTCCCTGTTGCCAATAATATTGCAGTCAAGCCTTCTGAAATGCTGGTGCAATTGGCGGCAGTTGCCAAGGCATGCGCTGCGAATGCCAGCAGCAAGGTGGCTGGTCTGGATGCGCTTACTGCTGGAGTTACAGTGGGTGAGTCGCACAAGAAAATCGCGGAAGCGCTGCTCAAGGGTGAGCGTGCTCACGTTATCCTGGGTGTTCATGCCATGGCGCATGCGGATTACGCAGCGTTGCGCGCGTTGGCTAAGGCGATTGCGGATATGACCGGCGCTACCTTTGGTTACGCAACGGCGGGTGCAAATGCGGCCGGTGCATCGATGGTTGGTGCTGTTCCACACCGTGCGACAGCAGTTAAGGCCGGCATGAATGTCAGTGAAATGCTGAATGCCAAGATGAAGGCAATGCTGCTGTTGAACGTCGAGCCAGAGTTTGACTGCGCAGATACTCAAGCAGCATTGCAGGGTATGAAAAATACCGATTTTGTTATCGCATTGACGCCATTCCGTTCTGCGTCCATGGACAGCTACGCTGATGTGTTGTTGCCCATTGCGACCTATGCCGAAACAGCAGGCAGCTTTGTCAACGGCGAAGGCCGCTGGCAATTGTTTGAAGGTGTGTGTGCACCGAAAGGCGAGGCTCGCCCTGCGTGGAAAGTGTTGCGAGTATTGGGTAACTTGCTTGACCTGAACGGATTTGATTATTTCAGCGTTGAAGAAATTCACGATGAGCTGCGTGCAAAAGTCGGTGAGCCAGTGAGTGCAACCGGCGCAGTTGCAATGCCTAAATCTCTGCCGTCGGATGTTGCCTTGGAGCGCGTGGCGGATGTGCCAATGTACGCGATTGACAATATCATTCGTCGTGCTGCGCCGTTGCAGAAAACAGCGGATGCCATGCAGGCTGCGGTTTATTTGAATGCTGAGACGGCGGCGAAGTTCGCTGTTACTGAGGACGACCATGTGGCTGTGACTCAGGGACAGGCGAAAGTAACGTTGCCATTGATTATCGACGCACGCGTTCCAGCGGGTGTCGTATACGTACCTTCATCGTTGGCAGGTACGATTGCTTTGGGGAACGCGCAGGGAACTATTAGCATTGCTAAGGCCAGTGCTGTCGCAAACAACGAGAAGGTGAGTGCAGGTAATGCTTGATCTGATAGCTTCAATGCTTTCCTTTTTGCCAGAGAATTTGGTAACACTGATTCTCATTATTCTGAAGATTCTGGTGATTGTGTTGCCAGTGATGGGGGCGGTTGCCTACCTGACGCTGGCAGAGCGTAAAGTCATTGGATACATTCAGGTACGTATTGGTCCTAACCGTGTTGGTCCGAGAGGCTTGTTGCAGCCGATCGCTGATGCGGTGAAGTTGTTGATGAAGGAAACCATCATCCCGACCAGTGCTAACCGCGTGTTGTTCTTGATTGCACCGGTGTTGGCGTTTGCGCCTGCGATCGCGGCATTTGCGGTTATTCCATTCGAAGAAGAATTGGTGTTGGCCAATATTGATGCGGGTCTGCTGTACATCCTGGCGATTACGTCGATGGGTGTGTACGGTGTCATCATCGCTGGCTGGGCCTCCAACTCAAAGTACGCATTTTTGGGTGCATTGCGCTCTGCGGCACAAATTGTATCGTACGAAATTGCGATGGGTTTTGCGCTGGTCGGTGTGTTGATGGCTGGCGGCAGCTTGAACCTGGTTGAGATCGTAAAGGCCCAGGAAGGCAGTATGCTGCACTGGTTCTGGATTCCGTTGTTGCCACTGTTCGTGATTTATTTCTTGTCCGGTGTTGCTGAAACCAATCGTGCACCGTTTGACGTTGCCGAAGGTGAATCAGAAATCGTAGCGGGCTTCCACGTCGAATACTCGGCGATGACGTTCTCGGTATTTTTCCTTGCGGAATACTCCGCAATGATTCTGATTTCGTTGCTGACGGCACTGATGTTCTTGGGCGGTTGGTTGTCGCCTTTCCAGGGCTGGCCTGTTATCGGTGATACGTTCCTGGGAGAGGGCAGCATTATCTGGTTGCTGCTGAAGGCATCGTTCTTCTTGTTCCTGTTTTTGTGGTTCCGCGCGACGTTTCCGCGCTATCGCTATGACCAGATCATGCGTTTGGGTTGGAAGGTGTTTATTCCGTTGACCATCGTTTGGATTATCGTGCTTGGCGCAGCCATTTTAGGCGGTCTGGGTCCCTGGTTTGACTAAGGTGAAATAGGAAAATGACTGCAGCTATTAATTACGTCAAGAGCCTGTTCCTTTGGGAACTGCTAATGGGATTGAAGTTAACTGGCAAATATTTGTTTGCCAAAAAGATAACGGTTCAATACCCGGAAGAAAAAACGCCGATGTCACCACGGTTTCGTGGTTTGCATGCGCAGCGTCGTTATGCCAACGGTGAAGAACGTTGTATCGCATGTAAATTGTGCGAGGCGGTTTGCCCTGCGCTGGCAATTACCATCGAGTCTGCGCAGCGTGAAGACGGCAGTCGCCGGACTAGTCGCTACGATATCGACTTGTTCAAGTGCATTTACTGTGGGTTTTGTGAGGAATCGTGTCCGGTCGATGCAATCGTTGAGACACGCGTTTTTGAATACGTGTTTGAGGAACGTGGTGAGCATATCATGACCAAGGAAAAGCTCCTGGCCATGGGTGATAAGTACGAAGATCAGATTGCTCGTGACCGAGCTGAAGATGCTCGTTTCCGTTAACGTTAACAGACAGATCAAACCTATATGAATATAGAGTTAATACTTTTTTATCTGTTCTCGGCGATTCTGGTGATAGCGGCAGGCGCGGTTATCACCATTCGCAGACCGGTTCATGCGGCACTGTTTCTCGTGTTGGCGTTTTTTGCCAGCGCAGGTGTGTGGTTGTTGCTTGAGGCAGAATTCCTGGCGGTAACCTTGGTGCTGGTGTACGTTGGTGCGGTCATGGTGCTGTTCCTGTTCGTGGTGATGATGCTGGACATCAACTTGGCACCGCTCAAGGAAGGCTTTACGCGCTACTTGCCTGTCGGGTCGTTGATCGCATTCGTGCTGATTCTGGAAATGATCATGATTGTTGGTCCAGAGCGTTTTGGTTTGAGTGTGATCAAAGATCCTCTGCCCAAACCAGAAGGTTACAGCAATACCAAGGAGTTGGGCCTGGAGCTGTACACCACGTACATTTACCACTTCGAATTGGCGGCGGTTATTCTGGTGGTGGCGATTGTTGCTGCGATTGCTTTGACCTTGCGTCCAAGACGCTGGAGTAAGTACATGAAGCCTGAAGATCAGGTGGTTGTTAAGCGCAATGATCGTGTCCGCATGGTTAAAATGCAGGCTGAGAAGAAAAAATAAGCTGGGGGCAGGGTGTTCAAATGATTTCGTTATCGCATTTTCTGATACTCGGTGCCGTGCTGTTTTGCATCAGCGTCGCTGGCATTTTTTTGAACCGTAAAAATATTATTATTCTGCTGATGGCGATTGAATTGATGTTGCTGGCAGTTAACATCAACTTTGTTGCTTTCTCTCATTATATGGGAGATACCGCAGGGCAGATTTTTGTGTTCTTCATTTTGACCGTGGCGGCCGCAGAGGCAGCGATTGGTTTGGCGATTCTGGTTGTACTATTCCGTAATCGCAGAACCATCAACGTCGACGATCTGGGTTCCTTGAAAGGTTAAGGATTGAGTCTAAATATGGAAAATATTTATCTCACCATCGCTCTCGCTCCTCTGGTAGGTTCAATTATCGCGGGCTTGTTCGGTCGACGCATTGGCCGCGCTGGCGCTCATTGGGTGACAATTATCGGTGTTGCTGTTTCCTGTGCATTGGCAATGATGGTTTTCAAACATCATGTGTTTGATGGCGCGGCAGCATTTAACGGTTCGGTGTATACCTGGCTGGTTAGTGACGGCATCACGTTTGAAGTTGGATTTTTGGTTGATAACTTGACGGCCATGATGATGGTCGTGGTTACGTTTGTATCGTTGATGGTGCACATTTACACCATTGGCTATATGAAGGACGATCCTGGCTATCAACGCTTTTTCAGCTACATTTCGCTGTTTACCTTCTCCATGTTGATGTTGGTCATGGCCAACAACTTCATGCAGCTGTTCTTCGGCTGGGAAGCGGTTGGTTTGGTGTCCTACCTGTTGATTGGTTTCTGGTATAAGCGCGAAACAGCGATTTATGCGAACCTGAAAGCATTTTTGGTAAACCGTGTTGGTGACTTTGGCTTCCTGCTGGGCATTGCGTTGGTGTTGATGTATTTCAACAGCCTGGATTATCGCGATGTGTTTGCCGCCGCTCCTTCCATGGCCAATATGACGATTGAACTCATTCCTGGTCATCAGTGGTCGTTGATGACAGTGATTTGTATTCTGTTGTTCATTGGTGCGATGGGTAAGTCGGCCCAGGTGCCATTGCATGTCTGGTTGCCGGATTCGATGGAAGGTCCGACGCCGATTTCTGCCTTGATTCACGCTGCAACGATGGTTACCGCCGGTGTGTTCATGGTGGCGCGTATGTCGCCAATGTACGAACTGTCAGAAACTGCGCTGGCGTTTGTGATGATCATCGGTGCGATGACGGCACTGTTCATGGGATTCCTCGGTTTGGTGCAAAACGACATCAAACGCGTGATTGCCTATTCGACCTTGTCTCAGTTGGGTTACATGGTGGTTGCGCTTGGCGTGTCTGCGTACGCAGCGGGCTTGTTCCACTTGATGACTCACGCGTTTTTCAAAGCATTGCTATTCCTTGCCGCAGGTTCTGTCATCATTGCGATGCACCATGAGCAGGATATTCGCAAGATGGGCGGCTTGAAGAAATACATGCCGATTACCTATTGGACGAGTTTGATTGGTTCGTTGGCACTGATCGGCTTCCCTGGCTTGGCCGGATTTTATTCGAAGGATGCGATCATTGAGGCGGTGCATGCGTCTGATCTGACGGGTTCTGGCTTCGCGTATGTCGCGGTGCTGCTCGGTGTGTTTATCACCGCGCTGTACAGTTTCCGTATGTTCTTCCTTGTCTTCCATGGCCAGGAACGTATGGATGCACACACCAAGTCGCATTTGCATGAGAGTCCATGGGTTGTGACCTTGCCATTGGTATTGCTGGCGATTCCATCGGTCGCGATCGGCTTCCTGACCATTGGCCCGCTGTTGTTTGGCGACTATTTTGGTAGTGCATTGTTTGTGTTGCCTGAGCACGATGTGCTTGGCAAGTTAGGCGAGAGCTTCACTGGTCCTGTTGGTTTCTTGGTGCACGGTTTGATGACGCCAGCGTTCTACTTGTCGATGGCAGGTTTGGCGACCGCTTGGTACGTTTACATGAAGAAACCCCAGATTGCGGCCCGCATGAAGGAAAGTTATCCAGGTATTTACAACATGTTGGACAATGCCTACGGATGTGATCGTTTCAACGATAAATTCTTTGCTGCTGGCAGCCGTAAGTTGGGTCAGTTCCTGTGGCAGAAGGCGGATGTGAAAGTGATCGACGATGCCATCGTAAATGGTTCGGCACGTTTTGTCGGTTGGACGGCGCAGACTATGCGGCATATGCAGACTGGCTATCTATATCACTATGCGTTTGCCATGATCATCGGGTTGTCCGCTTTGGTGACATGGGCGTTCCTCGCGTAGTTGTAAGTCAGATATATAAATAGGAAACCATTGAATGTTTTCTGATTTTGCCTTGTTAAGTTTGTTGATCTGGCTGCCCATTCTGGGCGGTCTGATAGTATTGTTCGCGAGCGGTGATAAAAACCCGGTAATGACACGTTGGCTGTCATTGTTTTTCTCGCTGGTGACGTTTTTAGTCTCTATCCCGCTGTTCTCGCAGTTTGATGTGTCAACGGCGGAGATGCAGTTTGTTGAGAAGGTGTCCTGGATACCGACATTCAACATTTACTACTACCTCGGCGTGGATGGCATTTCCATGCCGCTGATTCTTTTGACGACGGTATCCACTGTGCTGGTGGTAATCGCCGCGTGGGAGGTCGTGCAGACCAAAGTGTCGCAGTACATGGCGGCGTTCCTGATCATGGAAGGCCTGATGATCGGCGTGTTTGCTGCGCTTGATTCTGTGTTGTTCTATGTATTCTGGGAAGCGATGCTGGTTCCGATGTTCCTGGTGATCGGTATGTGGGGCGGTCCAAACCGCGTTTATGCAACGATCAAGTTTTTCCTCTATACCTTTTTCGGCTCGGTGTTCATGTTGGTTGCGTTGATCTACATGTACACCAAGTCCGGCAGCTTTGGCATTTTGGATT
The DNA here is from genome assembly GCA_029884425.1 of Gammaproteobacteria bacterium. Taxonomy (NCBI): domain Bacteria; kingdom Pseudomonadati; phylum Pseudomonadota; class Gammaproteobacteria; species Gammaproteobacteria bacterium. Next base: position 21,309 of record JAOUHV010000008.1, on the reverse strand, counting down.
TCCACATGTTGCCGCTGTCACAGCCAGAACAGGTTCTTATCTTCCTGGCATTTTTGGTGGCGTTTGCGGTCAAGATTCCGATGTGGCCGGTGCACACTTGGTTGCCAGATGCTCACGTTCAAGCTCCCACGGGTGGTTCGGTGATTCTGGCTGCCATCATGTTGAAAATGGGTGGTTACGGTTTCTTGCGCTTTAGCTTGCCGATTACACCTGATGCCAGCAATCAGTTGGACTGGCTGGTTATTGCGCTGTCGTTGATTGCTATCGTTTACATCGGTTTTGTGGCCTTGGTTCAGCAGGACATGAAGAAACTGATTGCGTACTCGTCCATTTCCCACATGGGATTTGTGACGCTGGGTATGTTCTTGATGTTCATGATTTATGAGAACACCGGCAGTTACGATGGTGCGGCGCTGGGTATCGAAGGCGCCATGGTGCAAATGATTTCGCACGGTTTCATTTCTGCCGCAATGTTCTTGTGCGTGGGCGTGCTGTATGACCGCGTACATTCTCGCGAGATTTCTGCATACGGTGGTGTTACCAATACCATGCCGGTGTTTGCTTCATTTGCGGTGCTGTTCGCGATGGCGAATGCTGGTTTACCCGGTACGTCTGGATTCGTTGGTGAATTCATGGTGGTATTGGCGGCGGTTAAAGCGAATTTCTGGATAGGTACAGCGGCTGCGCTGACCTTGATTATCGGTGCCGCCTACACATTGTGGATGGTAAAGCGCGTATTCTTTGGTGAAGTTGCCAATGACAACGTCGCCGCGCTGAAAGATCTGGATAAGCGTGAATTTCTGTTCCTGGGAGTGTTGGCAGTGTTGGTACTGGGTGTGGGTATCTGGCCCAATCCGTTGCTGGAAGTAATGCATGCAACGGTGGATAACCTAGTTGCTCATGTAGCCAACTCTAAATTGTAATTACTAGAGAACTCTCTGATGACCACTGTCAATATCGCCGAATTTATACCGTTACTGCCGGAGATTTTTGTACTCTCCATGGCTTGTATCATTCTGCTTGTCGATCTGTATCTGAGTGATGAGACCAGAGACGTTACCTACTATCTGTCTATTTTTACCCTGGCTGTAGCTGCTGGGTTGACGATTGTTCTTGCACCTGCTGAAGCGCAGGTTGTGCTTTCTGGTACGTTCGTGAGCGATTCGCTCAGTGTTGTACTGAAGGTGTTTGTCTACGTGGTCACTATTGGCGTGTTCATTTATTCGCGTCAATACTTGGCAGATCGTGGTTTGTACAAGGGTGAATTTTTTGTGCTGGCGCTGTTTGCCGTCCTGGGCATGATGGTGCTTGCGTCTTCGCACAACATGATTTCTGTTTACCTGGGTTTGGAATTGTTGTCACTGGCGTTGTACGCGATGGTGGCAATGAACCGCGACTCACTGATTTCCACCGAAGCTGCGATGAAATATTTCATCCTGGGTGCGTTGGCGTCTGGTTTGCTGCTGTATGGCATGTCGATGTTGTACGGCGCGAGCGGTACCTTGGATCTGGCGGTGCTGAGCAAGTACATTGCTGAAAATCCAGAGCGCGATTTGGTGCTGATTTTGGGGTTGGTATTTACCGTGGTGGGCCTGTCGTTCAAGTTGGGCGCGGTTCCTTTCCACATGTGGGTGCCAGACGTTTACGACGGCGCACCAACAGCGACTACCTTGTTTATCGGTACGGCACCCAAGCTGGCTGGTTTGGCGATGATCATGCGTATGCTGGTTGACGGCATGAGCGGTTTGGCGGCGGATTGGGCTGGCATTTTGGTGATTCTGGCGATGCTGTCTATCGCCGTAGGTAACATTGTTGCGATTGCCCAAACCAACATCAAGCGCATGCTGGCGTATTCGACCATTTCACACATGGGCTTTTTGTTCCTGGGTATTTTGTCGGCCAGCCCCGAGGGCTATTCTGCAGCGCTGTTCTACACGATCGCCTATACCCTCATGGGATTGGGCGGCTTCGGCATGATTTTGCTGCTGACTCGCGCTGGTTTTGAGGCTGACAAGATTGACGACTTCAAAGGCTTGAACGATCGCAGCCCGTGGTTTGCGTTTGTGATGCTGATCCTGATGATTTCCATGGCGGGTGTACCGCCGGTGTTGGGCTTTTACGCCAAGCTGACCGTGCTGCAGGCCGCAGTGGCTGCGGGCTATACATGGCTGGCAATTTACGCCGTGGTATTCTCCATCATCGGTGCCTTCTACTACCTGCGCATTATCAAGGTCATGTATTTTGATGCGCCAGTAGAGACCCATCCTATTACTGCGCCAGGTGACATGCGCGCGGCGATGAGTGTTAACGGCATCGGTGTGCTGTTGCTGGGAATTTTCCCGAGTGCGCTGCTGGCCCTGTGTGCGAATGCGCTTAGCTGATTTGCTGCCTAAGGCATGACTGATCGCCCCAGCGTCGCAGTTCAGGAACTGGATACACTCAGGGAAGAAATATCGGAAAGAATGCGTGCCGGGCAGCTGAAACTGCCCGGTCTGCCTGACATCGCGATTCGTGTACGCCAGGTTATCGATCGCACCAATTACTCCACCGCAGAGCTTGCCAGGGTTATTCAGTCGGATATCCCTCTGACAGCGCGTCTGATTCAGGTTGCCAATTGTCCTCTGTACAAATCAGCCCAACCGGTTGAGCACGTGCACGCGGCGATTAATCGTCTCGGTGCGAATGTGGTCAAAAGTTTGGTCACCAGTTTCGCCTTGCGCCGCGTCTATGCGGCCAAATCCAAAGTCACAAATCGTTTGGCAGAACGCAGCTGGAAGCACAGCCTGCAGGTTGCCACGCTTGCGTTTGCATTGGCGCGAGTGACGCCTCGTTTGGATCCTGAACATGTGATGCTGGCGGCGCTGGTGCATGACATTGGCTTGCTGCCGGTGCTGGCGTATGCAGAGACTGACACGACGTTGCAGCAGGCCGAGTCCAGACTGCAGGAAGTTGTTGACCACTGTCGCGTTCAGCTCGGCGTTGACGTGCTGAAAATGTGGCGTTTTGACGATGAATTTGCCGATGTGGTGCGTAACGCCGAGAACTGGAATTATGATCATCCGGGCGTAGCGAACAACAGTGATGTCGTCATCATTGCCCAGTTGTTGGCGAGCAAACTGGCCGGCGAAGGGCAGGATTTACCCGAGCCCGAAAGCTTGCCGGCGCATGGCAAATTTCCGCTGTTTAAACTCGGGCGGGCGGCGTACCTGGAATTGATTGCTGAAGCCAAAGACGAAATGGCCGAGCTGACGCGGCTACTGAGCGTCGCCTGATCAGCCAGCGTTTTTGTTGCTGTCGATAATCTGATGAAAGTGACTTAGCCGTTCCCGACTGATGTCGCCGGCACTGACAGCGGCTTGAATTGCACAGCCAGGTTCGTGTTGATGGCTGCAATTGCTGAATTTGCAATTGCCCAGCAATGGGCGAAACTCGCGAAATCCCCAGCTGATTTTGTCCTGCTCCACCTGCCATAAACCAAAGTCCCGCACCCCAGGCGAATCAATAATGCCGCCGCCAAATGGCAGATGGAAATAGCGTGATGAGCTGGTCGTGTGCCGCCCCAGCTTGCTGGTGGCACTCAGTGCCCCGATCTGGATTTCAATGTCCGGCATCAAGTATTTGATGGTGGAAGATTTGCCGACCCCGGACTGCCCGGCCAGAATGCTGACTTTGTTTGCCAGGGCCTGTTCCAACTCTTTGGCTCCGACGTTGTTGGCAGTGGAGATATAAATCAACCGATAACCCATGCGCTGATACGGTTCGAGCTGGTGTTTTAGCGCGGCCAGCTCGGAGGGCGACAACAGGTCAATTTTGTTAACCACAATAACCGCGTCCAATTTGGCAAGCTCAGTTGCCACCAGGTAGCGGTCGAGCAACAACAGCCCCAGCGCTGGCTCGGGGGCGGTCATGATAAAAACCTGATCAATATTGGCGGCAACCGCTTTGTGGTCTTCGTGCATGGTGGGGCGTTCCAGTACGGTACGGCGTTCCAGGCGGGCGACAATGACGCCTTCGTTGTTGTCACCAATGGCATGCCAGATAACGCGATCACCACAGACAATTTGCCCTAAATTTTGCCGGATTTGGCAGCGAAACAGGTGTTTGAAGTCGTTTTCAACAATGGTGTTATTGCCGAAATTGGCAATAACCAGACCTTGCTGGGCTTCGCCCAGAGACGATGCGCCAAGCTGCTGTTCCAGTTGCTGGGCTTTTTTCTCGCTGCGACGGATACGCTCTTGCTGGATTTTTTCGGCGCGCCAGGCTTGTTGCTGATTTAATCTACGTTTGCTCATTTACATCTTTTCGCTGCGGTTTCGCGCACCAGGTGATTGGGTTAAACTGGAGACTGTCAGCAATCATGCCAGATTCGGTGTGTGAACAAAACGCTCATTCGTGGGAAGTGCTATGAAAAATGATGATAACCTGATTTGGATCGACCTTGAAATGACCGGCTTGAATCCGGAAAAAGACGTAATCATCGAGATGGCGACCATTGTCACGGATGCGCAATTGAATGTGCTGGCTGAAGGGCCGGTGATCGCGGTTCATCACAGCGATGAGGTTCTGCAAGTCATGGATGAGTGGTGCGTGAAGACGCACGGCGCGTCCGGTTTGACCCAGCGTGTGCGCGAAAGTCAAATTGATACCGCAGAGGCTGAGCGCTTGACCATTGAATTTCTGCAGCAATACATCGACAAGGGGAAATCGCCGATTTGTGGCAACAGCATCGGTCAGGATAGACGGTTTCTGGTCAAATACATGCCTACATTAGAGGCGTATTTCCACTATCGCAATTTGGATGTGAGCACCCTCAAAGAGCTGGCTCGACGCTGGCAGCCTTCTGTGCTGAATGGACTTGTTAAACAAGGTACGCATTTGGCGCTGGACGACATCCGTGAGTCCATCAAAGAACTGCAATACTACCGTCAAACTATTCTGAAGATCTGATACCGTGACGCGCCAATGCCCAATGCACATGTTCGCGCAGTAATTCCGAGGGATGCTGCTCACGCGTGTGAAGGGCATTGATGATGTGCTCACTGGTGGGCGCATTGCCCAGGCCAACGGCAATGTTGCGTAGCCAGTTTACATAGCCAATGCGCCGAATGGGCGATCCCTCAAAATTTTGCATGAACTGAGCTTCTGTCCACTGAAATAAATCGCACAGGGTGATGTTGTCCAGTTGGTGACGAGGACGAAAATCAGCTTCTGCGGTTGTTTTGGCAAAACGATTCCACGGACAAAACAACTGGCAATCATCACAGCCATAAATTCGGTTGCCCAATAATGGGCGAAATTCCAGCGGAATACTGCCTTGATACTCAATGGTGAGATAGGAAATGCAGCGCCGGGCATCGATTTCAAATGGTGCGACGATGGCCTGGGTTGGACAGGCCGTGATGCAGGCAGTGCATCGGCCGCAATGAAATTGGGTAGCTTCGACATTCACGGGCAGCGGCAAATTGGTAAAAAGTTCGCCTAAAAAAAACCACGATCCCGCATCGCGATTGATCAGATTGGAATGTTTGCCTATCCACCCCAGCCCGGCTTTTTCGGCAATGGCTTTTTCCAACACGGGTGCGCTGTCGACAAAAGCGCGGCCTTCAAAGGTGGCGACGCTGTCGCGGATGAAATCAGCCAGTTGTGCCAGCCGCTTGCGCATGATTTTGTGATAATCGCGGCCGAGCGCATAGCGTGACACATAGGCACGGTCAGGATCATTTAACACCTCAATGGGCGGTGTGGCTTCGGGAAGATAATTCATTCGTACCGAAATAATGCGTAAGGTGCCTGCGACCAATTCTGCGGGACGGCTGCGTTTGGTACCGTGGCGTGACATGTAGTCCATTTCACCGTGATATTGATTTTCCAGCCAGCGCAACAAATGCGGTTCGGCTTGGGATAAATCGACATCGCTTACCCCGCACTGCTCAAACCCTAATTGTTGCGCGTGCTGCTGGATATTCAGCCACAGTGTGTGCAGCTGTTGCTCGGTCAGCGAGGGTGGTGAGAGAGAATCCATGGTCAGCGTTTTGCCCGCAATGCTAGAATAAAACTATGAACCTTCCGATCGCATTATACACCGCAGAACAAACTCGCCAGCTTGATTCTCTGGCAATCCAGCGTTTTGCTGTTCCCGGCTATAGTTTGATGTCGCGTGCCGGCGAGGCGATTTTTTCTGTGATCAGCCAGTACGCGCCACAGATTTTGCGCGCAGTGGTGGTGTGCGGTGTGGGCAATAATGCTGGCGATGGCTATGTGGTTGCGCGATTGCTGCATACTCGCGGCTACAGAGTTGATGTTTTACAGCTTGGCGATGCTGCAAAAGTGACGGGCGATGCCTTATTGGCAAAGCAGGCCATGGAGCAATCCGGGGTGTTTGCCCGGCCATTTGTTTCGTCGGAGTTAGTCGGGGCGGACGTGATTGTCGATGCCATTTTCGGCACAGGATTAGAACGCGACGTTGCGGGTGCCTGGGCGGATGCGATTGTCGCCATAAATGAGAGCGATGCACTGATTGTGGCGGCGGATATTCCCAGTGGTTTGCACGCCGATACCGGCACGGTGATGGGGGTTGCAGTGCAGGCGAATTGGACAGTGACGTTCATTGGTTTGAAGCTGGGGATGTTTACTCATCATGGCGTTGATTATTGTGGCGAGATTTTTTTCGATGATTTGCAAGTGCCCAAGGAAATCTACGCCGCTGTCGATGCGGTTGCGCAGCGGTTATCCTGGGAGCAGCGGCCGCGTTTATTGCCTCAACGCCGGCGCAATGTTCACAAGGGCAGCTTTGGTCATGTGCTCGCTGTTGGCGGCGAGATCGGTATGCCTGGTGCAATCAGTCTGGCTGCGCAGGCAGCAATGCGCGTGGGAGCGGGCATTGTTACTGTCGCAACGCGCCAACCGCATGCGGTGCCACTGGCGCTGGCTTGTCCGGTGCTCATGGCAAAGCCAGTGGAGTCTTCAGATGATCTGACGCCGCTGCTGCAAAAAGCGACTTGTGTGGCGATAGGCCCTGGACTGGGGATGGGCGAGTGGGGACAGCAGATGCTAAATGTTGTGTTGTCCACGTCCTTGCCGATGGTGATTGATGCCGATGGTTTGAATTTGCTGGCGACACAGAAGGCGGCGGTTCACCGTTCGAATTGGGTGTTGACGCCGCATCCGTTGGAAGCGGCTCGTCTGTTGGGATGCAGTGCTGCGGATGTTCAAGCAAATCGACTCGCAGTGGTCAAACAAATTGCGCAGCGCTTTGGCGGTGTGTGCCTGCTAAAAGGTGCGGGCACGCTGATCAGTGATGGTGAGAAGGTGATATTATGCGACGCCGGTAATGGGGCGATGGCCAGTGCCGGTATGGGCGATGTTCTGACTGGCGTAATTGCCGGTCTGCTGGTGCAGCAGGATGGTGATGTCCGTGCTGAATGGGTGGCGCAAGCGGCGTTGTTGCATGCACATTGTGCCGATGTGCTGGTCGAACAGGGATACGGAAGAATTATCGCCAGCGATTTATTAACGCAATTAGCAAGGCAAGTGAAAGATATTTAAACATGACCCAACTCACCTGGCAGGTTTGTGGCGAACAATCCATGGAAGACACTGGTCGGCAGTTGGCGGCAGCTTTGCCGGCGATGGGCGCGGTGATTTTTTTACACGGTGATTTGGGAGCAGGGAAAACAACACTGAGTCGTGGTTTGTTGCGCGGCCTGGGGCACGCAGGCAAGGTGAAAAGTCCAACCTATACGCTGGTTGAGGAATATGTGTTTACGGATCGACAGGTGTTTCATTTTGATTTGTACCGCTTGTCCGATCCTGAGGAATTGGAATACATGGGCCACCGTGATTTATTTCACGGAAAAGCCCTTTGCGTGGTGGAATGGCCGGAAAAAGGATTGGGATATTTGCCGCCTGCCGATTTGCAGATTTTTATTCAGCATGATGGTGCTGACTGTCGACAGTTGCGCATTCAGGCGGATTCGCGAACAGGTGAGCAGATTCTAGCGCGTTTAGGGGATGTTACAGGTCCGAATTCTGCATAAAATATCACTGGATCACACTTTAAAATTTGAAAACACAGCATATTTGCCCGAAAATAGAGATATGAAACGCTTTTCTTACAACGTAATTTTAATTCTTTTTCTCGCAGTCAGCAGCGCATGGGCGAGTGCGGGGCAGGTGACTGGCGTGCGTCTGTGGGATTCTCCGGACGGTACGCGTTTGGTGCTGGATGTGAACAGCAGCACAGATTATTCTGTTTTCACGCTGAATAACCCTCAGCGCGTAGTGATCGACCTGCGCAATACCTCGCTTAAAGCCCCGTTGCCTGCGGTTGCCCAGTCACGTTCTGTGGTCAAAGAAGTTCGCGCTGCCGCGCGCAATGGCGGAAAAGACTTACGTGTGGTTTTGGGCGTTGAATCTCTTGATGGCGTAAAGAATTTCGCGTTGATTCCACAAGGCCAATACGGACACCGCATTGTGGTGGACATGGGCGGCAAACAAGCAGAGGAAAAACCCGATGCGGCGGATCCGATCGCAGCCGTGGTTGCATCCGCTGCTGCCAAAGAAAAACCCAAGAGCGGATCGTTCAATGTTGACGCTGCTCCCGCTCCTGTCGCACCGCCTAAATCGTCTGGCAAGACACGCGATATCGTTGTGGCCATTGATGCAGGTCACGGTGGCGAGGATCCTGGCGCGATGGGCAAATACGGTACACGTGAAAAGGATGTGGTGCTGGCAATCGCAAAGCGCTTACACGATCATCTGGAGGGAGAGCCAGGCATTCGCCCGGTGTTGATTCGCACTGGCGATTACTACCTAAGCTTGCGTCAGCGGATTCGCAATGCGCGTAAGCACAACGCGGATTTGTTTATTTCAATTCATGCCGATGCGTTCAATAACCGTGACGTGAAGGGTTCATCGGTTTACATCCTGTCGCAACGCGGTGCGTCGAACGAGACAGCGCGCTGGTTGGCGGAGAAAGAGAACTCGGCAGATTTGATTGGTGGCGTGAGTCTGGATGACAAGGACAACATGCTTGCCCAGGTACTGCTGGATCTTTCCATGAACGGCACGATTGATGTGAGCGAGAAAATCGCCGAGCATGTCTTAAAGGAAATGACCAAGGTGGGTGACGTGCACAAATCCAATGTGCAAAGTGCCGGCTTCGTGGTGCTTAAATCGCCGGATATTCCCTCCATGCTGATTGAAACGGCGTTTATTTCCAATCCCAGCGAGGAACGTCGCTTAAAAGATGGGCAGTATCAGGACCGTCTTGCCAAGTCCATTGTGCGCGGCGTGAAACGCTATTTTGAAAATCACCCACCGCCCGGATCCGTGTTTGCGCAGCGTGGCATGCGTGCTCAGGTTTCATTGCCTGAGGACGTGACGCCAGGCAGCGTGCAAATTAGCATTGAAAGCGCGCCGCAGAACGCATCGATTGATGAAGATCATCGACGCGCAGAAGATCGAACACGCGATCCTGTACTCTAGCGATTCCTCTTCCAGCCCGAGTTGCGGGCCATGCCACTCTGGCTGGCCTGCTTGACGCGTATCCACGGTATCATCGTCGATAGTCAGTTTTATCTACCCATGCTCCGTGTTCAATTTCGCCTGATTTTTTTCAGCACTGTAATGTTCTCGGTATACGGCATCGTGATGTTCGGGAAAACGCAGAAGATAATCTGTGATTATGGGTTATTCGGTGGACTTGGTTTCGGAAGGTAAATCCATAAGTTTGTTATTGATAGAGTAAATAAAGGCCAATACTTCAGCGACGGCCTGATATAGATTGTTGGGGATTTCTTCGTCCAAATCCAGACGGGAAAGCAATTTTACCAGTTCGCCATCTTCGTACAGAGGAACGCCATGTTCCTTGGCGATGGTCATGATTTGTTGCGCGATCTCGCCTTTGCCTTTGGCGACTACTTTTGGCGCACTCATACCACCATCGTATTTGAGCGCAACGGCAGTGGTGTTTGGGGTGACTTCTTTTTCGCTCATGCTTTGACATCCAGTATGCTGGAATTTAGTGCAGTCAGATCATTTTGCAGACTGGTTTTGGGTGGCTTGCCTTCAAGAAAAGACATCTGCTCAGGCTTCAGGCCAGCACGAGTGAGGCGCTGTTCAAGATCGTCTGAATTTTGTATCGCAGTTTGCAGAGTGTGGTTATCTTCGGCCCAAAATACCACGGACACGCTTTGTTTTCGTACATTGATTCGGGCATAGATCGGGCCGGTGCCTTCCAGATCCAGACTCAGGGTGACGGTGAGGCCATTTTCAAATTTACTATTACCGTTCTCACCTTCATCTTCCTGTACGCGTAACTGCAGCAAATCAATTTGTTCGCCACGCCGCAAGGGAATTTCAGCATTGATGAGCAGTCGACCAGCTTCCTGTTCCAGCAATGATCCCGTTTGCTGAGTTTGCACACGGGCGAGCGCGGCATCTGTTTGTCGCAGTAATTCATGCACCGCATCTTGGGTGTTGTTGATGTTGTTCAACGATGGTGGCGGTGTTGCCTGGGCTTGCAGCTGTGAGCGTGGCAATGGTGGTTGAAGCGTGTCGTGTGCGCTTGCCGTCGTTCTTGGTCCACGGAATAGCTGCATGAACAGGTGATCCAGCGCGCCTAAATTATTGCGCAGTGCCATAGTCCCAGGAGTGGTGCTAATCGGCAGTGATTCAAGCAATCCGCCCAGTGCACGAATGTCCAGTTGCAAGCGCTGCAATGCTTCCATTGTTTTAGCTGGCAATGGCTGTGTCGACGGCGAGGAAGGGATGGATGGTGCAATGACATCCAGTTGCTTCATCAAAGCGATGAGCTGATTTTTCACTTTGTCAGGCAGGGCAGTAGCTGATGCCAGATTTTGTTTTATTGCGCTGATAATTTGTGGCAGTTCAGTGCTGCTTGCAGTGGCCCCAGTGCCGGCATCTTTGGCGCTAATTTGCGCCGTGGTGGTTGTCAGTTTGGCATCAAGAACTTCAGCAGTGATAGCGGCTTGTTTGTTGGCCGTGATTGGTGCTGATGTGGAGGTCTGTTTGTCTGTGCTAGCCGTTTGTAGATTGGCAATTTTCTCCAGCGCGGCTGTGGGCAGTGCTGGCGATGGATTATTCTTCACGCCCGATTGGCTCGACAGGGCATTGAGTAACTCTTGGCGCAATTGCAGCAGGTTATTTTTGAAATCCTGCGTTAGCGAATTTGGGGCTTTGGCTTGCGTGTTTGTCGCAGTTAAATTTTTGAGTTTTTCTTCAAGAAATATCCCGCTATTTTTTAGTGCCTCTTTTAGCCCTGCTGCGGTAGTGATTTGGCGAGCCTCAGGCAATTGGGTTAATAACTGCTTGGCAACCTGTTGCACGGCTGGTGGAAGATTGGGCAGTGGCAGGGCGCTGGCCGACTTCGGCTGATCAACGATTGCCCGTAGATTGGCCAGAATGTCAGTCAGGCTGCCTTGCTTGGGCAGACTGGTGCGCAGGGCTTGCGAGATGAGCGCTGCGTGGAGCGAGTTGTCAGAGAGTTTCAGTACGGTCTGCTTGCCGACCTGGCTGACGATCAAATTGAGCAGTTGCCCTTCGGTGAGTACCAGGTCGGTGCTTGCCTGGATTTGGCTGTTGTTGACGTTGAGGCTGACCTGACCGTTCGCGGTGGCGGTCAAAACCGTGGCAGTGACTTGTTGACCAGGCGATAGGGCCTGAGCGGCAGCTTGGCCGGTTGGGACGGTAATTTGCGGCGTGACGGTGCTGACACTGCTTTGGCCGGTATTGATTTGCATGCTGCGCTCCTGGGGCGCATCGGTTGTCTAGACCGTTGCGCGCTCAAGCATTTCACGGGCGTGATTGCGGGTGGTTTCGGTTAATTCCACCCCGCCAATCATGCGGGCCAGCTCTTCGACTCGCTGCTGGCCTTCCAATAACAGTATTCGGGTCGAAGTGCTTTCTTTTTGAGCTATTTTTTCAACTTTAAACTGTTGATTTCCCTGGGCTGCGACCTGGGCTTGATGAGTGATGCAGACGATTTGGCGGTTATTGGCCAGTTGGCGCAGCATATTGCCGACAATTTGTGCCACGCCGCCGCCAATGCCCACGTCAACTTCGTCGAAGATCAGGGTTGGAATGCGGGCCACCTGGGAGGTGGCAACCTGAATGGCCAGTGCCAGGCGTGACAGTTCACCGCCCGAGGCAACCTTTGCCAGTGGTTTGAACGGCTGGCCGGGGTTGGTACAGATCAAAAACTGAATATCTTCCTGGCCATGTGCGGTGGGCTGGGAGGCGTCGCTGGCGACCATTTCCACCTGGAATCTGGCGTTGCCCATGCCCAACTGGTGGATAGTTTGGTCGACTTGTTGCGATAGTTTTTTTGCCGCCGCCTGACGGGCGACAGTCAACTGCTGCGCCAACTGGCGATATTGTGCGTGTAGCTGCTGGCGCTGTTGCTGAAGTTGTTCCAGTTGCTGGTCGGAATGTTTCAACGAATGTAGCTCATCACTGATTTGTTGATGCACATCCACTAGTTGCTCGGGATCACAGCGATGTTTGCGCGCGGCATGATTCAGTTCGCTGATGCGCTCATCCAGCCACTGCAAACGCGCAGGATCCAGTTCGGTATTCTGCCATTGATCACGCAGTTCGGCGGTGGCTTCGTCGATTTGGATGCGGGCATTTTCCAGCATCTCGCGCGGCGAACTGGCCTGTGGCAAATACCGTTGTGCATCGTTGAGTACGTTGATGCAGCGGTTGAGTTGTGAGAGCAAATTATCATCGCTGTCGTAGAGCACTGACAGCACGCTACTCAGCTGGGTTTGAATTTGCTCGGCATGGGCCAGTTGGCGATGTTCTGCATCCAATTGTGCCCACTCATTGGGTTTTAATTCCAGCGCATCCAGTTCTTGCAATTGGAACGACAAATAATCCAGTCGCTGCTCACGCTGATCTTTGGCCTGTTCCAGTTGTTGCAGTTGCTGATTGATTTGTTGCCATTGGCGGTACACACCACGGACTTGTTTGAGCACGGTGTCATTTTGCGCATAGTCATCAAGCAGCTCGCGTTGCTGGTCTTTTTGCAACATGGATTGATGTTGATGCTGGCTGTAAATATCGACCAATTGTGCACCGAGTTCGCGCAGTAAACTGACCGAGATCGGGCGACCATTGATGTAGGCTTTTGAGCCATTTTCAGCCAAGGTGCGGCGTAGGATACAGGCACCATCTTCGTCCAATTCATGCTCGGTTAACCACAACTGCACGTTGCTTTGCTGGCGAATGTCGAAACAGGCAACCACTTCACCGCGGTCGCTTCCTGTGCGCAGCATGGAACTGTCGACACGATCACCCAGAGCAATGGCGAGCGCATCAATGGCGATGGATTTGCCCGCACCCGTTTCACCGGTGAGCGTCGTCAAACCCGTGGAAAAGTCGACGGATAATTCGTCGACGATGGCAAAATTACGAATGTGCAGTTCAGTCAACATAACAAACGTTCTTAGAGGTTTTCGCTCCAGTGAAGCTTTTCGCGCAGAATATGATAGTAGTCATAATCTTTAGGATGGATTAATCGAACTTTTTTCTCAAACCGTTTGATGCGGATACGGTCACCGGCAATAACTCCCAGATTTATTTGGCCATCGCAGGTAACTTGGGCGCGACCATGACAACTTTCACTAATGGTGATTTCAACATCGCTGTGTCCGTCGATCACCAAGGGACGTTGGCTGAGAGTGTGCGAGCAGACGGGAACAAGCAGCATCGCGTCCAGTGTTGGAAAAATGATAGGCCCACCACCGGACAGGGCATAGGCGGTTGAGCCGGTGGGTGAAGAGACGATTAATCCATCAGAACGCTGGCTGTTAACAAAACCGCCGTTGATGAAGGTTTTCATTTCCAGCATGCGCGCCTCTTCCCACTTGTGAATGACGACATCATTCATCGCAATCGAGGTATCGAGCAGCGCACCGTCGCGTAAAATATCAACGCGCAGCAGCATGCGTTCTTCGATGATGTGATCACCTGCAAGAATTTCGTCGAGCTTGTCCGCAAATTCGCTAAAAGAAATATCGGTCAGAAAACCCAACCGGCCTAAATTGATGCCAACCAGTGAGATTTCATGACGGGTCAGTGAGCGTGCGGCATTGAGCAACGTACCGTCACCACCGATGACAACGGCCAGATCGCAGGTGTTTCCGAGTTGTTCTCTGTTTAAAACTTGTACGCCGGGTAACTGGACGATACCGGCACTTCCTTCATCCAGGAAAACTTCAATTTGTCGGTCGTGTAGGTGCTGGTAAACGCTTCGGAGTTGCTCACTCATATCGGTGCCGGCATATTTGCCAATCAGGCCGATTTTTTTAAATTGACTGGTCATCCCCTCTCCCGGAAAGATGTCGTAATTTTTTGTTAGACGCATAATACAACCAAAGCCCCGGCTTGACACCATAATAGTAGCTTGGTAGCGTGCCTGGCCAGCACGGATCGCATCAGGGAGTCAAACGTGTCAGCAACGGTGATAAGCGAGCGTGGTTAAAAAAGCGACAACCTCCATGGATCAATTATTGAGCGGGCGAGCACAGCGGCTGCTTAAACTGTTGATCGAACAGTATATCGAGTCGGGTCAACCCGTGGGCTCGAAGCTGCTTGCGCAGCATTCAGGTATGGAGTTGAGTGCGGCCACGATTCGCAATGTGCTGGCTGATTTGGAGCAGCAGGGCTTGCTGGCTTCGCCGCATACTTCAGCCGGGCGGGTGCCGACTGATTTGGGTTATCGGTTGTTTGTTGATTCCCTGGTTTCGGTCAAACCTCTGGAAGACAAGCTGTTGTCGCAGTTACAGCGACAAATTCGCCTGGAATCCAATTCGCAGAATTTGTTGTCCAGTGCTTCCAATATGCTGTCGGAGCTAACCAGTCTGACCAGCATTGTCATGCTGCCAAAGCGCGATTGTATTGCGTTGCGGCAGATTGAATTTGTTCCCCTGTCCGAGAAGCGCGTGTTAGCCATCATGGTGATGAGCGATGCTGAGGTGGAAAACCGCATCATCCACACCAGTCGTAACTTTTCCGAAACGGAGCTGCGTCAGGCAGCCAATCTACTTAATCGCCTGCTGGTTGGTCGTGACATTCAAACTGTGCGCGACAACATTTTGGGTGAATTAGAATCCATGCGCAAAGAAGTGAATGAGTTTTTACAGGCGGCGGTGGAGATGGCTTCGCAAATGTTTAGCACAGACGGTTCCCCTGCACGTGATGATTTGGTGGTGTCTGGCGAAAGCAAGCTGCTGCACATGGACTCCCTGGCGGACATTGGCAAGGCGCGGCGTTTACTCGATGCGTTTGGCCATAAACGCGACATTCTGGATCTTCTGGATCGCTGCATGTCTTCGGAGCGAATGCAGGTTTTTATTGGTGCCGAAACCAACAACCCGGAGTTTGAGCAATGCAGTCTGATCAGTGCGCCCTACAGCATGGACGGTAAGGTGGTTGGCGTGCTGGGCATCATCGGCCCGACCCGCATGGCTTACGACCGGGTTATTCCCATGGTTGATGTCACTGCAAAATTGTTAGGCGCGGCCTTGCAATTCAAAAAGTAGCCCCCATATTCCACCCAAACACCTGTTTTGAATTAACGCTATAAACGTTTGGAGTCGCTAATGGCTGAAGATAAGCTTATGAATGAAAACGAAAATTTGCAGAACCAAACGGCCGGTGGTGCCGCCTCGGCAACGGCAGAATTAGGCCCAGAGGCTGCCCGAATCGCCGAGCTGGAAGCGGCCCTGGCCCTAGCCCAGGTTAAGGCTGAAGAAAACTGGAACCTGGCTTTGCGCACCAAGGCTGAAGCAGAAAATATGCGTCGCCGGGCGGAAAAAGATATCGAAAGTGCTCACAAATTCGCCATCGAGAAATTTGTCAACGAACTGATTCCGGTCATCGACAGTATTGAGCTGGGTTTGTCTGCGACTCATGAAGATAACGCCAGCATCGCGAAATTCCGCGAAGGTTCCGAGCTGACGCTGAAGATGATGTCCACCGTCATGGAAAAATTTAACATGGCTGCCATCTCACCCAAGGGTGAGAAGTTCGACCCCGCCAAACACCAGGCGATCACCATGCAGGAACAAACCGGCGTTGAGCCCAATATCGTGCTGCATGTGATCCAAAAAGGCTACTCTTTGAACGACCGCGTGTTGCGTCCCGCGATGGTGGTGGTTTCCAAGGCATCATCCAGCGAACAAAACAAATTTGATGGCATGGCTTGAAATTGCCGGGATTGACCCGCACATTGAGCCTCAGAGCAGTACACAAACGAATTTAACCAGACGAATTACAACGGAGAAAATCCATGGGTAGAATCATAGGCATCGACTTGGGCACCACCAACTCCTGTGTGGCAGTGATGGAAGGCGGCAAGCCCAAAGTGATTGAGAACGCAGAAGGTGATCGTACCACTCCTTCGGTTATCGCGTTTGCCCAGGATGGCGAAGTATTGGTTGGCCAGCCAGCCAAACGTCAGGCGGTTACCAATCCGCAAAATACCTTTTTCGCAGTAAAACGCTTGATCGGCCGTCGTTTTGAAGAAAACGTGGTACAGCGTGACATCAGCCTGGTGCCATACAAAATCACCAAGGCAGACAACGGCGACGCATGGTTGCAATCCCGCGATAAGAAAATGGCTCCGCCAGAAATTTCTGCGCGCGTTTTGATGAAAATGAAGAAAACCGCAGAAGACTACCTGGGCGAAGAAGTGACCGAAGCGGTTATCACCGTTCCTGCGTATTTCAACGACTCTCAGCGTCAAGCGACAAAAGACGCGGGCAAGATCGCTGGTCTGGAAGTTAAGCGTATCATCAACGAACCAACCGCAGCTGCACTGGCCTATGGTTTGGATAAAAGCCGTGGCGACAAGAAAATTGTTGTATACGATTTGGGCGGTGGTACGTTTGATATTTCGGTCATTGAAATTGCCGAAGTGGAAGGCGAGCACCAGTTCGAAGTGTTGGCAACCAACGGTGACACGTTCCTGGGTGGTGAAGACTTCGATACCCGTCTGATCGACTACCTGGTTGACGAATTCAAGAAAGACAACGGCGTTAACCTGCGCAATGATCCACTGGCGCTGCAGCGTCTGAAAGAAGCCCAGAAAAGGCCAAAATTGAACTGTCTTCTGCGCAGCAGACTGAAATTAATCTGCCTTACATCACTGCCGATGCCTCAGGTCCAAAACACCTGAACATCAAAGTAACACGCGCCAAGCTGGAATCGTTGGTGGATGAACTGATTCAGCGCACCATGGAACCATGCAAAATTGCTCTGAAAGATGCCGGCCTGACGATTTCCCAAATTGACGATGTCATTTTGGTCGGTGGTCAAACCCGTATGCCCAAGGTGCAACAAGCGGTTAAAGATTTCTTCGGCAAAGAGCCACGCAAAGATGTAAATCCAGATGAAGCAGTTGCTGTTGGTGCCGCTATTCAGGGTGGTGTATTGGGTGGTGAAGTAAAAGACGTTCTGTTGTTGGACGTAACCCCACTGTCCTTGGGTATCGAAACCATGGGCGGTATCATGACCAAACTGATTGAAAAGAACACCACGATTCCAACCAAGGCTAGTCAGGTGTTTTCAACGGCAGACGACAATCAAACAGCGGTCACCGTACATGTACTGCAGGGCGAGCGTGAAATGGCATCCGGCAACAAGTCACTGGGTCGTTTCGACTTGAGCGACATTCCACCTGCGCCACGCGGTGTGCCACAGATCGAAGTGTCTTTCGACATCGACGCCAACGGTATTTTGAACGTATCTGCCAAAGACAAGGCGACGGGCAAGTTGCAGTCCATCGTGATCAAAGCCTCTTCTGGTTTGTCTGATGAAGAAATTCAGAAAATGGTAAGAGACGCAGAAGCCCACGCCGAGGAAGACCGCAAGATCAAGGCATTGGTAGATGCACGCAATCAAGCGGACAACATGATTCACGCCACTGAGAAATCCATGAAAGAACTGGGTGACAAGGTGGAGGCGAGCGAGAAGAAAGATATCGAAAACGCCATCGCTGAACTGAAGACCGCGATGAAGGGCGACAACAAGGACGACATCGAGGCCAAAACGCAAAAACTGGCCGAGTACTCTGGCAAGATGGCGCAGCGTCTGTACGAAAACAACAATGCTGCCGAGGGTGCGCAGCCTTCAGGTTCGACCAACAGCCAGCAGGGCAGCAAGGCTGACGATGTTGTTGATGCTGAGTTTGAGGAAGTCAAAGACGACAAGTAAGGTTGTTGTCGGTGAATCCTGTTCGCAATATTCGAAAACAGGACGTTGTTTAATATGGCTGCCCGCGTATGCGGGCATGACCATGTAGTGGGTAGGCAATTTTGATATTGCACTCGCTCATTGTTTTGGAAACTGTATATGTCTAAACGCGATTATTACGAAATCCTCGGCGTTTCCAAAAACGCCACCAAAGATGAGCTGAAAAAAGCTTATCGCCGTTTGGCCATGAAGTATCATCCTGACCGTAATACGGATAATCCCGAAGCGGAAGAAAAATTCAAGGAAGCCAAAGAGGCTTATGAAATTTTGGATGATGACCAGAAACGAGCGGCTTACGATCAGTTTGGTCACGCGGGCGTCGATCCCAGTGCGGGTGGCCCCGGATTCCGCGGCGGTGCGGGTCCAGGCAATTTTGGTGATATTTTCGGTGATATCTTCGGCGATATTTTCGGCGGTGCTCGTCGCGGTGGTGCGCACGCAAATCGCGGCGCAGATCTGCGCTACAACCTGGAAATTTCACTGGAAGAAGCTGTTGCCGGCACGACTGTAAAAATTAAAGTACCAACCTTTGTCAGTTGTGGCACCTGTGACGGTAGCGGCGCTAAAAAAGGTAGCAAGCCGGTCACGTGCTCTACCTGTGCGGGCCACGGTCAGGTTCGTATGCAGCAGGGATTTTTCTCGATTCAGCAAACTTGTCCAACCTGTCAGGGACGAGGTGAAACAATTTCTGATCCTTGCTCTGTGTGTCATGGCCAAGGGCGAGTGCAGGAAACCAAAACACTTTCCGCGAAAATTCCCGCAGGCGTGGATGTTGGTGACCGCATTCGTTTGAGTGGCGAGGGAGAGGCCGGCGAAAATGGTGGTCCACCCGGCGACCTGTACATTCAAATCAATGTCAAAGCACATCCGATTTTTGAACGCGAAGGCGCGGACTTGCACTGTGAAGTTCCCGTGAGTCTTGTGACGGCGGCATTGGGTGGTGAACTGGATGTGCCGACGCTGGATGGTCGGGTGAAACTGAAAATTCCTGCGGAAACGCAAACCGGCAAGTTGTTCCGTCTGCGTGGCAAGGGTGTTAAACCTGTGCGTGGTGGAGCGGTAGGTGATTTGTTCTGCCGCGTGAGCGTGGAAACGCCGATAAACCTCAGCAATAAACAGAAAGAAATGTTGCGCGAATTTGAAGCCAGCCTGAATAATGGCGGCAAGCATAATCCGCGTTCTCATGGCTGGTTGGACAAGGTCAAGACCTTCTTCGACGAGATGAAATTTTAAACTCGGCATTTTGCTTGAGTTTACGGCATTGAAGCGCGACGAGTGTATGCTTGTCGCGCTTTTTGCTTCAAACAGTCGTGTGTGCGTAATCTGATATCAGGGTAAGGGTAATCGAAATGATTAAAGTGGGCATTACAGGCGCTGGTGGGCGCATGGGCAAGGCGTTGATCGAAGCTTGTGTCAATACTGCGGGTTTGCAGTTGGCCGCTGCAGTGGAGCGTAAAGGCAGTTCACTGGTTGGTGTGGATGCCGGTAGTTTGGCCGGTGTGGGCGAACTTGGGATCAAACTGGTCGATGATCTGCGTAGTGTGATTGGCGATATTGATGTGCTGATTGATTTCACCGGCGTTGAACCTACACTGCAACATGTACAAATCTGTGCTGATGCGGGCAAGCAAATTATCATCGGCACCACGGGATTTAACGAAGAACAAAAAGCCAAGATCAGCGCAGCCGCTCAGCGTGTTGCGGTCGTGTTGGCGCCGAACATGAGCATCGGTGTTAATTTGTGCCTGAAACTGCTGGACATCGCTGCACGCGTGATGGGTGATGAAGTGGATATCGAAATTATCGAGGCCCATCATCGCCACAAGGTGGATGCGCCATCAGGTACCGCTGTGCGCATGGGTGAGGTTGTTGCCAAAGCGTTAGGCCGTGATCTGAAGACCTGTGCTGTGTACGGGCGTGAAGGTATGACTGGCGAGCGCGACCGCAAAACTATCGGATTTGAAACAATTCGTGCGGGCGATATCGTTGGTGAGCACACAGTGATGTTTGCTGATATCGGTGAGCGTGTGGAAATTACGCACAAGGCTTCCAGCCGAATGACGTTTGCCAACGGCGCAATGCGTGCTGCAGCTTGGTTGAACAGCAAAAACACGGGTCTATATGATATGCAGGACGTGTTGGGCTTAAAGTAACTCTTAGCCAGATTGTACTTTAAACCGAAGGCCGAAAGGCCTTCGGTTTTTTTATGCATGTATTTTTGATTTTTTTGCGTCCAGTAAACGATTTATTTTTTCGGTCGTGTTCGCATCCATGCTGCTTAGGGCATATTTCAATTGTGTTGAGGTTGAAGTACCCACTGGGCTTGAATTTATCAATGTGCCTTTTACGTAAAATGAATGTTTCTGGAAGTTTATGAAGATTGTGGTTTCCAGTGCAGCATCGTGCGATTCATTGCTCTCGGTGGTGATAATATGGCATTCCTCAGGGGTAATGCTCATCAGTGTGCCATGAATTTCTGAGTCGCCTTGTTTTATCAATGAACTGATGAAATGCTCACCGTTCTTTTTATTCGAACCGGACAGTAGTTTGTCTATTTTTTCTTCGAGTGATTTTCCTGAAAACGGCTTGATGAGATAGTCATTCACGCCCGCTTCAATGGCCTTGATAATCGATTCCTTGTCAGCGCGTGATGTGGCCATGATGAATGGGATGGATTTGAAATGTTCAATTTCTTTGATTTTGCTCAAAAACGAAAGGCCGGATATTTTCGGCATTTCCCAGTCGCAAATGATAATGTCCACCGATTTTTCTTCAGCTAATCGCGACAGCGCATCTCTGGCATTGGCGGATTGCACCACTTTGGAGAATTGTAATTCGGTTTGCAAAATCCGGCTGACAAACTGCCGGGTACTTGCGGTGTCATCAACGACCAGGGCTTTCATGCTCTTGTACATAGCGTATACCCATAAATGAAGGTGTCTGCTGTCAGTTAACGGACAAAAAGTAACGTATTTGTAACATGGCGTCACCAAAACTGTGAGACGAGTCACGTAATCTGGACGGGTTCTC
>JAOUHV010000007.1 GCA_029884425.1 Gammaproteobacteria bacterium | reverse complement strand
TTTCTTGTTCTCAATGGCAATGCCGTGCTTTTCAGCATAATCCAGCAGTTTTTCACGGGAAGTCAGATCCCATTCACGCCAGGGAGCAATTACACGCACGTCAGGCTTCAGTGCGTAATAACCCAGTTCAAAACGCACCTGGTCGTTACCCTTGCCGGTTGCACCGTGCGACACCGCGTCTGCGCCGGTCATTTTGGCAATTTCAATCTGGCGCTTGGCGATCAGCGGACGGGCAATGGACGTTCCCAGCAGGTACTCGCCCTCATAAACTGCATTGGCGCGGAACATGGGGTACACGAAATCACGGGCAAACTCTTCACGCAGGTCGTCAATGAAAATTTCCTTGATTCCCATGGCCTTAGCCTTGGCGCGCGCTGGTTCTACCTCTTCACCCTGGCCGATATCGGCGGTGAAGGTCACCACTTCGCAATGATATTCGTCTTGCAACCACTTCAGGATAATGGAGGTATCCAAGCCCCCGGAATAGGCTAAAACGACCTTTTTGATGTCAGACATGTTCACCTCTGGCGACGAATGCGTGATGGATAGCGATTAAAGGGCGCAGATAGTATCAAATTTGCCCCAGAAGGGTCGAGTGGCTACAACAAAAACTCTCTAGCCTTGGAGAACCGGCAGGTAAAAGTAGAAACACGCCCCCTGCCCTGGCTGACTGGTAAAACCAATTTCGCCGCCCAGCCGCTGCACGATGCCCTGAGAAATATTCAGTCCCAATCCCGTCCCGCCCCGCCCGCGGGTGGCCGAGGTGTCGGCCTGAGCGAACTTGCCAAAAATTTTGGATTGGAACTCCAGCGGAATACCCGGTCCGTTGTCAATAACTGAAATTTTGACTCGAGCATCGTTCAACTCGGTCTGTACCAGCACACATCCCTGTGGTGGCGAAAATTTAATCGCATTGGACAACAAATTCGCCATGACCTGCAAAAACCGTCCAGGATCCACCCGTACCTTCAGTGCGGTCGGCACCGCATTTTGCAGCTGCATTTCTACGTTATAGTTGGTGGCATACCCCTGATTGGCCTCCAGAGATTGCTCCAGCAATTCAACCAGAAAATGATCTGCCAGGGACATGCTCATCTTGCCAGATGCCATTTTTTCCACGTCCAGAATATCGTTAATCAGCATGGAAAGTCGTTGCGCATTTCTATCCGCCACTTCGGTCAGGCGTTCTTTATCCGCATCGGCCAGCACCACCTTCCCCTGCAGCAAACCCAATGCGCCACGAATGGCGGTTAACGGTGTACGCAGTTCATGACTCACTGTTGAAACGAATTCATTTTTCATGCGCTCGATTTTTTTACTTTCCGAAATATCATGAACATTGGCAAGAACCACATCGCCCTGCCCCAGTCTCATCCGCTGTAATGACAATTCAATATCCAGTAATTCACCCGTTTTGTGATGCTTCAGCATCCAATTGAATGTCACCGATTCATGTTTTGTAACTACCCGATGCCAATACATCGGCAAAACCATTTTGTCGTCTATCTTGGCGGTCAGTAGCTTGGACACAGAATCATTGAGCAGTTCAGCCTCATCAATACCCAACAACGAAAGCGCTCGCGGATTCGCCTGCATCAGACGCCCCTCAAGATCTATCACCAATATCCCTTCGTTTACGCCGTTAAAAATATTGATCAGGTCCTGCTTGGAGGCAATCAATTGCTGCTCCCTCTCCAATGCCTCGTAGCGCAAACTGATATTCTCAACAAACCGGAAATATATCTGCCGACCATTGCTTAACACAACAGCACCAAACGCCAACGTCATGGCAGCCATCGCAATCGCCGTCGGCGAACCCACAAATAGAAATTGAGAAAACAACGGCGTCAAACACAGCGCCACATACCAACGATAGGCAACGATCGACGCCGATAATGACGCCAGTCCACCAGCAACCATGCCTGCAATCACAAACGCCAGAAATACCTGATCACTTAACTCATTGGTGAACAGCAACAGCGAAGCGCTACCCCAGACAACACTGGTAAAAGACAGACCAACAACAAATCGCCTATGCCAATATTTGTTATCTGCACTGCCTTTATCTTGAAGGCGAAAATATTTCCAAGCAATCAGTGACCGGACAAGCACCGCAACATACATCGCCACCAGCCACAGCCATACCAACGCGTCATTTTCACTGGATGAGCTAAGAATCCAAACCAATACACTTGAATTAAACAGGGTTATAAGCAGCGAAAAAGGCAAAGCCCTATACAACATTTGAACTTGCTCGAGCAAAATCACTTGTTGTAAATTTTTTGGATCTGTCGAAACTCCAGCAGAATAAAACGTATCTGTTTTCACGATAAAATGGCAACTATAGCGGGATTAAAAAACCTATATCGAGTTCACATAAAAATGCTAAACCCCATTTTTTATATCAAACATCTGAATCTTGTGCTGACCGTAGAATGACAGTAAAGACAGTCCCTTCACCGACCTTGCTTCTGAGCGACAACTGGCCTTCCATCACTTCCACAAAGTGTTTGCTCAACATCAAACCCAACCCGGTTCCTTCTATTTTTGTTCCTTCAGCCCCCAGCCGTTCAAACGGCTTGAAGAGCTTCTTTTGCTGTTCTTCATCAATCCCCCAGCCAGTATCTCGTACAGCGATACTTACGCCATCACCAGCCAGATATTCGCAAGTCACAAATATTTTACCACCTTCGTGGTTATACTTGATCGCGTTTGACAATAAATTTAAAACAACCTGCTTTAATCGTGTAGCATCGGCATAGGCAAAAACCTGCCCTGCTTCAGGCAAGGTCGTATGCACAGCAATTTGTCTTGCCTGCGCTAGGTGCTTTACTAACGAAAGAGCATCCGTCACAGGCTTTAGGACATCGATACTCGCCATGTCCAATTTTATTTTTCCGGCCTCAATTTTTGACAGATCCAATACGTCACTAATGAGATCAATCAAATGTCCACCTGCGCGTTTTATTTCCTCAACATAGTCTTGTTGATCATCCGTCATGCGATCATCGTGATGCAGCAAATCAGCAAAACCAACGATGGCATTCATCGGCGTTCTGATCTCATGACTCAGCCCAGACAAAAACTCTGATTTGGCCCGATTGGCGTCCTGGGCCATGCGAGTTGCTGCGCGCAATTCCTTTTCGAGTTTTTGTCGCTGGGTCACATCACGCAAAATAGCCGAAAACATCCGCTGGCCGTGAATGATCATTTCTGACAGATTAACTTCCAGTGGGAAAATATCGCCGTTTTTTCGCCGCCCGTGAAGTTCGCGGGCCACGCCTAGCATTGAGGAACTTCTTCCTTTTGTGTGCGCGTGCAAATACTGATCATGCTGGGCGGCATAATTGTCTGGCATCAGCAGAACCACATTGGCTCCCAACGCTTCATCACGGGTATAGCCAAACATTCTCTCTGCCGCAGGGTTGAAAACCTTGATTGCGCCATTCACGTCAGTCATGACAATGCCGTCCAGTGCGGAGTCGATCAAGGTCTGGATACGCACCTGATTGTCCTCCAGCACTCGCTCGCGCAACATGCTGTCATAGCGTTCAGAAAAACTAATGTACTCGTTCAGATTCCAGCGTTGAGCACTGGTGAACAAACCCAACCAGAAAATAACCGTCATTAACGCCATACCGAAGCCAGTCACTGTCTGCATGGACAGCAACTCAAACCCGAGCGGCGCAAGAAGAATGGTAATGAATGCCACCAACGATGGCATATGGTACGACAGTGTGGTGGCTGCCCCGGCGCACATCCCAGCCATCACGAAGGCGATAAACATCTGGCCTTCGGTGCCAACCTTATCGAAAAACAGCAGCGGCAAACTGCTCCAGACCAGGCCAGAGACAATCACCCCCACCCTATGCAAAATTACCCACCGATTATGCTTTGGGTCGTTATCTTGGTGACGGCGAAACATCGCATAAATGGCCGTGCGAATTCCCAAAATGAAGAGCAGCACAACAATCCAGGTCGTCAACCAACCCTGATCCACTTCCCCCCAAAGCACAAAGGCAGCAATCAAGCCGTTGAGCACGCTGGCGAGCAACGCCGCCGGCAGATTGCCGTACAACATCCGCAATTGCTGCTGTTTTATGTATGCTAACTTGGACGGATCTACATGTTCCTGACCGTGACTGCCAAGTTGATTGGTCGCTATACCCACCGTTTCCCCAACAGGATGCCCGTTATGCGAGTTATAACGACCCAAAATCCAAATTACTTCAGGAGAACATCATGGCTTGATAAAATCAATAACCCCTTAAAACGCAATGAATTTATCTGGCTAACACCGCACTAGGCTGGCCACTGCCGGCGGTACAAAAACCAAAATCCTTGCGACTTTCACCCGGCAATAACGACTTAATCGCCGTCGGCAAAGCGACCAGCAACTGCGAAGCCTCACGACTAATGGTGCCATTCCAGCTATTACTGATGACGGTGGCACTGTCCAACCCCATTCCCAGATAGCGTGGTGTCGCCGTTGAGCTGCCAGTATTGGTGATGTAAATATTCACGCAATACCCTGTCGCCCACTGGCTGTAAACATCGGCATAGGCAGAAAAACTGTTCACGCTTGGTGACAACAACGCACCGCCAACATCCCGCGCAAACGACGGTGCAACAATACCACCACCGACACAAACACTCGCCACATCAGCACTGCCACCTACGGCAATACTTGGTACTGCAGTCAACGGCAGCCTGACCACCTCGCCCGATTGCGACACTTGACCACCTGTAGCAGACATCACGCTCTGCGATGAGGGCATGGCAAATTCCAGCAGCGAAGGTGTGCCTGCCACATTCCCAATGTTCTTGGCAGTAAAGTCCGCGCAATAACCGTTAAAATTGGCATTGCGAATAACCGCGCTGTATTCAAACCGCGCCTGCGACTCAGTCACCGTTGCGCCTGCGACACTCATACTGGGTGCAACGTTGGCTGCAGCGCAATAACCAAACTTGTCGTTCATCCCGCCCGGCGCAATCGTACCGAGGTTTTGCAAACGAACATCAACCACGTCACCACTGCGACTCAGCAAGCCATTCCAGGCATTGGTAATCGCCACCGATGCGGGCAAGGTAAATTGAAAACCTGCGGGTGATCCCGACACTGCACCCGTATTGGTTATCTCAAACTTCACACAGTTGCCATTCGTCCAACTGTTGTACACGTTGGGTTTAATGCTAAACGATGCCGTATTTTGCGAACTGCTTGCTACCGGTGGCATAGCCGCCACCTGGCTTTGCGACAATCCAGGAGGTGGCTCGCTGCCCCAGATTAATTGCTTGCCAGCAGGTTGATTCATGTCATACAGCGCAATCTTGTCAGTCATTACCGCGACATTGGCTACCAGTCCCTGATACGACGGATCATTACTCGGATTCCAGCCACGACTCACCCACGGCAGGCGCAACAGGAATTCAATATTTTTCTGCTTTTTATCCTTGCCCAACGGCGTGACAAACGTGCCATCGAATCGGCCTTCCACATAAAAAATGTAGGCCGAATCCTGCCAACGTTGCAGTGACACACCACCGCCCGCTTCGTCCCAATACACATCCAGAATCACGTCGTTAAGCGTGTAACCAGCCTGAAAAATTTCGGACAAATCGACAAAGTAGCGAAAACGATACGCATTGGAGTGACGCGGAGGATAGGCACTTTCATTCACCACCGTCACCAACACACCCGAGCCCAACTCGGACACTTGCTTGGTTTGCAGTTTTGCCGTCAGATAAATCTCATCGTAATGCGGCCCGGCAGGTGGAAAATTTGCATCGGGGCGATTGCCTTCAATTCCATACGCACTCACCAGCGCCGCCAATACACCGTTGAAACCGGCATTCATGTCGGTCGCCACTTCGGTCATCGCAAATGAACTGCGATCCGTGGTGTAGGTGTCTGCCTTGGAAGGACCGCCGGCCAGTCCACCATACAACACGTGCCGTGGTATCGCGGGATTGCTCAGCGAATTAGTGGTTGAACCGTGCGACGAACGATGATGGGCCACTTGTGAATAATTATCACCAAAACCCACCATGTAACTCATGCCCAGCGGATTATCGCCCAACACGTAGTTGACTTGCTCAGTGGCAAACCGCAAATAATTTTCCTGCAATTGCTGACCGACATTGAGTTGCTGCAAATGTTTGCGATACACCATCGCCAAAAATGCAGTGGCGGTGTTGTAGCGCGCAGAAGCCCAGGGCGCCAGCCAAGCCATACCGCCGGGCGTGCGATAAATACCGCCGTCGCGCAACCAGTGATTCAGAAAATTCTGCGCATGCAAATTGTAATCGTAATAACCATTATCGCGCTGACTGCCAATTAGCGAGTCTTTGACATAGTCCGCATCCGAATAAATTTCGGCCATCAGCACATAAACGCCGTAGCGCACGTCATCCCACACCAAGGTCCATCCCTTATGGCCGGTGTTATCGGCAATCGGCGTGTAGTACGCTTCAGCATCGTGCAGATAGCGAGGATCTTTGGTGGCTTTGTACAACCAAGCTGCGGCAAACGGCAAATCGTCTTTGGCACCACTGCGCGAAGCGTAATACTGCTTGGCATCTGCGATGGAATCAGAATAGTGACCTAGATTCGGCGCTGGCCCCAACGTCGCCATGCCGAACTCGTACAACTCTTTGGCATGCTGCAACAACACACGAGCGTATTCGGGTTCCTCCTGGCGAAACACCATGGAAATACTGGTCAACGCAGCAGACGTCTGCAACGCCAGATCAGGACCGGGCATTTGCATATCAATTTTCCACGCTGGACGCTGATGCGGCATCACTTCAGGCGCGCCCCAAATGGAATGATCGGTAGCGCCCATTCCCACCTGACCATAAAACACATTCGCACTGGGATGCGCCTTGACGAAATAGTCCGCCACCCAACGCAAATTATCCTTGGCCCATTTCATCTGATCTGTCGCAATCAGCGCGTCATCAAACTCCAACACGCCCCAGGCTAAGATGCTGGCAGAAAATGCCATCGGCAGGCCAAATTTGACGTGATCGCCAGCATCGTGCCAACCGCCGGTTAAATCCAGACCGACATCCGCACCATCGCGCAGATCAGAATCACCGCGCCAGGGAATGCGATTGGCCAAAAAACCATTGTGCAAACGCACGCCTGTACGTGGATCAGTCAATGGCAGATCACCGTTGAACTTGGGCAGTGGACCGGAACGCTGGGCCTCGTAAAAATACCAAGCCATTTGCAACGCCGAGCCGTAGTTGTAAATCGGCGACGTAGACGGACCATGGCCCGCGTAAACCCCCGGCATGGTCAGGGTGATGGCCGCATTAGTTGGTGCCGGTGTTGTCGAAGTATTGGGCGTGGATGGCGCAGGCGTCATGCTGCCACTGTCCGGCGACGTGGTCGTCACAGGGTTTGTCGTAGTCGGTGCTGGCTCTGCAGGTGCAGGTGCGGCTGTCGCCGTTGAATCCGTGGTTACGGCTGGCTCGACCTGCACCACGATCACCGGGTCGGCTGACACAATGGGTTCAACAACTGGCGTCGGTGCAGGTGCTGCCTCGGTAACAACCGCAGTCACCGCAGGCGTCTGCGTCGACGTCACAGGCAAATCAGGCTGAGTTTGCGGCTCTGGCGCAACCACTGGCGCGGGAATAATGGTTTCTATCGGGGCTGTCGTCGCAACAAGCACCGGTTCGACGGCGTCCGGCGCGGCCAGCGTGACCACCAAAGTCACCGGTTCATTAACCACAACAGGCGGCTCGCTGGAAGTTGTCGACGGCAAAACCGATACGGTCCGACTCACCGGTGCAGAAGCATTGCCTGCACTATCGACCGCCACGTATTGCAGCACATGGGTTCCAGGCTCGTTGACATCGACTTGACCTTCGACGGTGAAAACCGGCTGATTCACACCATCTTCGTCATCCGTCACCTGCACGCCGGGCTCTACGTAGGTTTGACCTTGCTCCAGCTCTAGCTGCGAAGGTCCCAACAACTCCACGCGCGGCGGCTGATCTGCAGTTTGCGACGTGTCATCACGATCTTCCCCTTGTCCACACGACTGCAACAACACGACAATCAACAACACTACATGACGGTACATCAACACTACTCCCGGTTAACGCTGGCAGTCATCAAACAAAACGACACTAGCCAGATATAGTCGGATTATTTAAGCCTACATATTGTAGTGTCAATAAATTATCCAAACCTTATCCCAACTTGACACTTTTGGAGTTAATCCAAGTACAATTTACTGCCATTTCGTCACCTATGTATTCGCACCACAACCGACATACAGCACGCAAACAATTTGTGAGGAACCAGCTTTGGCCATTGTTTGGAGTACGCGCTCCGCTAACAAGAAATATGAAGTTCGCACCGCAGGAAACTCCATCCGGCTCTACTGTAATGGTGTATTTCACAGCCAATTCAATCCGCAAAAACCATTTTGCGGCCAGGTGTGGGATCTGTTGTCACTGCCAGTATTTTTTTCACCACTCGAAAACTTTCAGCGAATATTGTTGCTCGGCGTAGGCGGAGGCGCAGTCATTCGCCAACTCGAACATGTACTGCATGCCCCGGAAATCGTTGGGGTGGATATTGACAGGATTCATCTGCGGGTTGCGAAAAAATTTTTCGCCATTGGCGATCATACACAGCTTGTGCATGCTGACGCGCAGCAGTGGCTGACAAATTATCAAGGCGCACCGTTTGATCTCATCATTGACGATCTCTTCGGCGACGACGACGGCGAGCCCTCGCGGGCTATCGCCGCCGATCGTTCGTGGATGTCACTGTTGCATCAACATTTGACGCCACGCGGCACGCTCATCTGCAACTTTGTTTCTCGCGAAGAATTTCGCAACTGCGGTGCTCTGTGCGACTCAAAACTATGGTCCCACTACCCCAATATTTTTCAGCTCAGCACACCACTGACCGAAAATCGAGTTGCCATTTTCCTTCGTCAACCTGCCGACAGCGTTCGTTGGCGACAGCAACTGCAATCACATCCCGCAATCAACACACGCTGGCTGCGTTACGCGCTGCGACGGGTGAAATGATGACTACTCTTCGCTGTATCGATCTGCACCTATGGATTCCAGACCAGCACGCGCACAACGCTCGTCCAGCTGCGCACCTGGCGCGCCACCAACACCAATCCCTCCAATCACCTCACCGGCCATTTTGATCGGCAAGCCACCGCCCAACAGCAAAACTTGCTCGTTCATGTGCTGCAAACTTTGTATGGCCGGCGTTTTTGCCACCAGCAGTGCCAGCTTTTGCGTCGGCTCGCGCAAACTCGCTGAGGTGTAGGCCTTGCGTTTGCTGCTATCAACCGTATGCGCGCCAGCGCGGTAGTGCCGAGTTTGTGCCACCACTACACCTGACCGATCCACCACTGCCGCGGCAACCATGTATCCGTCTTTTTCACATTGCTCTACCGCCGCAGTCACTGCCTGTTGTGCCAACGAGTGAGGCAGCAATGCCGCCTTCGGCAGCTCCACCTGCGCCCACGCTCCCCCCATGATTCCCAAACAACACACCGAACCGAACATCACACGACGCATTTTCCTTCCTCCAGATGAATAAATCTCCGCCAATTTCGCCGACTCACCATCAAAAATCAACTCTCGCATCTTAAGCAAATTATAAGACTACTCAGGGCCGTAGTTTGCACATGCCCATTTCGTCAAACAACGGCAATATGAATTGCAAAAAACACCAAATCTGAAACTAATAATTAAAACGAAATATACTTATAATTCATCAAGTTA
Source organism: Gammaproteobacteria bacterium (assembly GCA_029884425.1). Taxonomy (NCBI): domain Bacteria; kingdom Pseudomonadati; phylum Pseudomonadota; class Gammaproteobacteria; species Gammaproteobacteria bacterium. The sequence continues at coordinate 83,562 of JAOUHV010000007.1, read as the reverse complement.
ACCAGTAGCACTCATAATGCGCCAAGTAACTCAATTTGGTTTATTTACAAAGCGATTATTTTGAGTCAGAATCGTTGTCGACCTTTCTGGAGGGGCAACGCTATTATTGTCTTCAATGACTTTAGCTATCGCTCGTGGTCATTACCCAATAACTTTTAATTCAATAATTAGAAGGTACACAAAATGAAAGTATTCTCTGCTGTTGTTGCTGCAGCTGTTATCGCTGCTCCTATGATGTTCTCTTCTGCAGCTTCTGCTGACGAAGCAACCTTTAAAGCCAAGTGCGCTGGCTGCCACGGTCCTACTGGTATGGGCACCGTTGGTCCACGTCTGGCTGGCCAACAGAAGCAGTACCTTGTTGATCAGTTCAAACTGATCCGTGATGGTCAACGCGCTTCTGGCAAATCTCCTATGATGAAGGGCGCTGTTGCTGGCGTTACTGACGCACAAGCTGCTTCTATCGCCGACTTCCTGGCTGCAATGAAGTAAGACTTGTCGTCTGAGACTTCGGTCTCTGCACGCAGGTGTTGACAACCCGGAACCAGTAATGGTTCCGGGTTGTTGCTTTTTGGAACGCATATTCTTCAAAACAAGCAGTTAGCTTGACATTTAGAACGCATCAAGCGATAAAGCACGTACCTATCACGTCCCACGGAAGGAGGTTGCCCATGTCGCAAGATACCGCCACACCCACATCATCCCGTTCCGCCGATCAGATCGAGCTGGAAAAACGTCACTCCATTTATGAACAACTGACCAACGCCGGCAGCCCTCAACGCAACAACCGCTTATGTGTCGCCATTAGCGACATCCATCTCACCGATGGTACGGTTGGACTGCAAAATCTCACCGACGAGGTCTGGGACAATTTTTTCGACCGCATTGGCGATACCGCCGAGCTATACAACATTAATGAAGTCGCACTCATTATCGACGGCGACTTTCTGGATTTCATCCGCACCCAGCGTTGGGCAGAAAACAACTTCTATCCCTGGCAGCGAGAAGAAAACCCCGCGCTGTTTGCAGACATTATTAACACCATCACCGACGACATTTTGTGCATACACCGTGGATTTTTCGATAGGCTGAAGAATTTTGACTCTCGCCTCAAACAGCAGGCCCCTGACATCAGCAGCCGCTTGATCATTCTGCTTGGCAATCATGACAAAGAGTTGATGCTGGTGAATGACGCACTGGCAAAATTTTATGCGCAAGGCCTGGGAATCAGTCTGCAAGATATTAGCGATAGTGAACGTGAATTCATCGGTCGCATGTACGGTGATCCGGAAATGTTCCGCGATAAAAGCACGGCACCCTACTTTCCGTTTTACTACGCCGACCGTGGTTTTCGTTTCTTCACCACCCATGGCCAGTGGCGCGATGCGCAAAACAACCGTGCGATTGCAGCCGACAATGGCCTGCCGGGCTGGAAAACCAAGGATGGCTGGAAACCCAAAGTCTGGGAGCAGCTACGCTACAAACCATTTCTGGAAGCCTGTTTTGGCGACAGCGTCGCTGCCGGCGTACTGTCCAGCTTCATCTACAACACCAAAAAGGATCTAAAATCCGACAACATTCACATTGATCGCCTGACGCGCATCCTGGATGAACTGGATCTGTACCGCCCATCGTACCTAGCCGTAAAACGCATCATCCTTGAAGCCAAACGCATGCGTTCGCTGGAAGATAAACAACAGCAAGATGCCGCCAAAATCATTGAGAAAAATTTGCAAAGCTCCATTCGCACCTGGCTGAGCTGGGACTTCACCGCGAAAAGCGCCTCAACCATGGGAAGAATGCTTATCCGTGTCGCGCGCACCACCTTCAGCATTATGCGCACATTACGCTTGAATTTGGAGCTGGGCACAGTACTAAATGCGTTGCGCCTGATGGATTGGATTGACAATAAATTCGGCAAAAAGACTGAAGCGCTCGACACCATGTGTAAATTTCCGGGCTTTCAGCCGCCCTACACCGATCATGGATTCCAGATTCACGGCGAAGGCCATACCCATTTCCCATTGCAGGAAGAAGCCAACATTCCCGGCGTTACCACCAATTTGACTTATGTGAATTTTGGTACCTGGCGCGACCAAATCGTTCCGCGACTGGATAATGGTTATCGACGCCGCGGCGTATTGCGCACCTTCAACATCCTCGATCTGAAATCAAACGACGAGAGCCAGCCTGACGCTCGCCGTTTTTCCTATTTCACCCAGGATATCATGCTGTGGGACGATGCCTTGGATCGCATTAATGAAAAAGCGACTGCGACGGCCAAATCCCATCGCAGTGCAACAACCGCCAAAGCTGACTGCGAACATTGATTCGCAGTCAGTTTCGCACTGAACGAGACTCGCCTGTTTGGCGGAAATGCAGGTAGTCCTGCAAAATTTGCGAATGATCAAATGCCAACAATGATGGCAATTCGTCCATCGCAAATACTGCCAAATGGCGAGCATCGTCCTGCGCCGTGGGTTCGCCAACTGCTTCAGCAACATAAACCGCACTCACCGTATGGCCTCGTGGATCACGACGAGGATCAGAGTACACACCCAATAACTGGGTAAGCGTCACCGTCAAATTTGTTTCTTCCTGCGCTTCACGCACAGCAGCATGTTCCACAGTCTCGCCAATATCCACAAAACCGCCAGGAATCGCCCAGCCAGGTGGTGGATACTTGCGCTCAATCAACACAATTGGCCGATCAGGACGATCGCGCAGTTCAATGATGATATCCACCGACAGCGCCGGCGTTACAGGTCTAGCCATAATGCCTCCTTAATGCAAAACCATCACGACTATCGAGCGCCGCCACCCGAAGCACGCAACACGAAACCAATGCCAACACTGGAATAATATTCACCAATTGTTTTTTCATAATCACCCAAAATACTGCGCCCCGCCTGGAATCGCACATACCAACGCCCCAGTTCCAAATTGGCGCGATAGGCTGCATATCCACTGGCAGTTACATCATTGCCATAGCCACCCAACACCACTTCGTGAGAAATCATGCCATCAAGCAATAATTGGGGATTCACCAATGAATTGATGGGCGCAATATAGCCTGCATCAAAACCACCAATGGAACCATCACACCATTCACCGCCCAGATAAAACCGTATGGGAACCGTATCAAATAAATCATCCATGTACACCGACACTCCAATGAACGTGGGCTGGCGATTCCAATTTGCGGCGGACACCTTGTCCGATGGCAATTGCATCCAGGTATCGATGGTCGTGTTCACAACGGCACTGGCGTTAATGTCGGCCAGATATTCGTCCTGCTCCTGTTCCTGATGACGATTACTGAAACTCGTTACCATGGTGTTAATCGTCGCATCTTTCGCGACCAATACTTTTTTGGGCATAAGCCGCCAGGCATCCATTTCCAGCTCTGCATCACGCTGACCATAGACAAATGCCTTGAGCAACGATTCCACCGCCGCTGCATTGCCATTAACCGCATGGCTACGCGTTGCCTCGTACACTTTGGGATCGGTTTGCTCACACTGTTTGTGCTTGGTCAAACAGCCGTCGCCCATAGTCAGCCAGCTTTCACCCTTGCCATTGGTTACCCGCCGCCCCTGCCGATTCCAGTAATCATGGAATGTCAGCGCCGGTGCCGATGTACTGCCCACACGATTAAATCCCATGTGACCGGCAGAAAATGCATCCTGATAAAAGTGACTTGAAAACGCGTGGACAAACATCATCCGCTCAAATGCGCGCACCTGTTCTGCTCCGACCAAACTTTGCGCATCCATCGCCAAGTGCAACGATTGATTGAAATACATACTCCATTCGTTGGTCACCAAGGGATAAAAATGATTACTATTTCGCAACGCCAATAAACCATATTCGCCCGTATTGGCCACATAGCGCTGGGCCGCACCCGTGTAAAAATCATCCGGGGTCAAGGCATGATCTCCGGCCACTGCCGCTGCCCGACCGTATACGCCGGCGTAGTAGAATTTTTCGCCCAATTTCATACACGCCAGTTCCAGCCGCTGCTGCTGGGTAGTTGAAATGGATTTTTTATCAATCGCCCCCATTCGGCTACACGCCTGCTGATAGGCTTGCGTCCCCAATAGAGCGTGTTCGTCAAACTCCCAGGCAAATGCAGAAAAGGAGGATAAAGACAAAAAAAATGTCGTCGCAATAGCGTATTTCCGCATAAAAATCACTTCCTGAGATTGGCGCACGGGGTTGCAATTCTGGTACTATTTTTCTTCGAAAGCAATGACCAATCCGCACTATCGGGAAGCAGCAAAACCGATATTGAACCACGCCAAACGCGCAGCATCCACGGAACCAGTCTGCGCGCTGAGTGTCTATCTGAAACAGTTAGTGAGTATTTAAGTTAACAGGAAGCTATGTCACACCAGTCAGAAATCAAAAATCTCGCAACCCACTTAAACCAACACATCATAGGCCAGCCAAGACTGGTAGATCGGCTACTCATCGCCCTGCTATGCGACGGCCACTTGCTCGTCGAAGGCGCCCCCGGATTGGCCAAAACCCGAGCAATCAAAGTATTAAGTGAATCCATCGAAGGTGATTTTCATCGCATTCAATTCACCCCGGATTTGTTACCTGCCGACCTTACCGGCACCGATGTTTTTCGCCCCCAGGACAGCAGTTTTCAATTTCAGCGCGGCCCGCTGTTCCATAATTTGATCCTCGCCGACGAAATCAATCGTGCGCCAGCAAAAGTTCAATCGGCCCTGCTTGAAGCCATGGCAGAACGGCAAATCACCGTCGGTGCCACCTCGCATTCGTTACCTGCGCTATTCATGGTGATGGCGACTCAAAATCCGATCGAACAAGAAGGCACCTATCCCCTGCCTGAAGCACAACTTGACCGATTTTTGCTGCACGTCGTTGTTGACTATCCAGACATAGAAGCCGAACAAAAAATCCTGCATCTGGTGCGTGGTGAGGCCAAAGCTGCGCCTACTGCACCAAAAAATAAAATTTCCCAGCAAACATTATTTGCTGCTCGTCAGGAAATTCTGGACATACACCTGGCTGACAATCTCGAACACTATCTGTTGCAACTTATCGTCAGCACACGCCAACCGCAGCGCTTCCGCAAAGAAATGGCTTCGTGGATCGAATACGGTGCCAGTCCACGCGCCACCATCGCGCTTGATCGTTGCGCCCGCGCTCACGCCTGGCTGCAGGGTCGGGATTTCGTCACCCCGGATGATATTCAAACCATGGCTTTCGACGTACTTCGTCACCGCATCATTCTGAGTTACGAGGCCGAAGCCGAAGGAATTACCCGCGATAAATTTATCCGCGAATTAATCAATATTGTTCCCGTACCATGAGCCAATCCGACATCACAACTCCGCCCCCAAGCGACGATGGTGACGGGCTGATTTATGTCTCCCAGTCCCAGCTAATCGCACTACGCGCTGCCGGCGAACGCCTGCAACTAAAACAACAACGCATTGGCTCGGTGCAAAGCGGCAACTATTCATCGCGATTCAAAGGTCGCGGCATGGAGTTTGACGAATCCCGCCAATATCAACCGGGTGACGATGTTCGAAGCCTGGATTGGCGCGTCACTGCGCGCACCGGCGTTGCACACACCAAATTATTCCGTGAAGAACGTGAGCGTCCCGTTATCGGCTGGGTAGATTTGCGACCCTCAATGTTTTTTGCCACCCGCGGAGTGTTCAAAAGTGTTGTCGCCGCCAAAGCAGCCGCGCTTATTTCATGGAGTGCGACCAAACATGGTGATCGTTTTGGCGGCATGATTTTCAGTGACACTGAACATTACGAATGCCGACCACACCACGGCAAAGACGCCACCTTGCACTGGATTAAACAATTAAGCGAGGCCAGTCGCTGGTCTCACGAGCAATCAACGTCGTCCACTGCTGAAGCCACCGACACACTCAGTGCCTTAATGCGTTTGCGTCGCGTTGCCAAGCCCGGCAGCCTGTTATTTTTATTTAGCGACTTTCGCCAACTAAACACCGCCGTGTCGCTGCAAATAGGCAAGCTCGCACGCCATAACGACATTGTGCTGTTCCACATTTTTGATTCCCTGGAGCAAAATCTGCCCAGCAGTGGTGACTACGCCATCGCCTGGCAACAACGATTCAGTCGATTCTCCAGCAATGACAAAACACGGCTACAGCATCAACTGCAATTTAAACGCTTGGTCGAGCAACTGGAACGAATCGCCCGCATTCCCGGCGTACACCTGATTCATTGCGCCACCAACGACGACATCACCCAAAAACTTGTCGATACTTTCCACGCCAAACGCTCATGAACACTGACGAACTTCCCTTGCGCGATATTCACCTGCCTGCAGAGGTGAGCGCCTGGCCGCCAGCCATCGGTTGGTATCTGCTGGCGGCGTTGGTGCTGCTGCTCATCGCAGCGGGTTGGTTGTGGCGCCGCTGGCGTCAACGGCGCGCTGTCCACCAACTGGCACAACAGGAACTGATCAACATTCGTCAGGCATTTGCACAACACAACAATGCCGCGCAACTAGCCAGCGATGTGTCTACCTTGCTACGTCGCGTTTGTCTGTTGTATTTTCCACGCGAACAGGTCGCCGGATTGCAGGGCCAGGCGTGGATCGATTTTCTCAACCAGATTCATCCCGTGTTTGAAGCTGAACTCGCACAATTTTTGTTGACCGCCCCCTATGCCAGACAAATTCCGCAATTCGACTTGCCGTTACTGGACAGCACCGAACTCTGGCTAAAGCAGTTACAGAAAAAAAATCGAGGACCAGCATGATTCACTTTGCCTGGATTTGGATTCTGGCTTTGTTGCCACTGCCGCTACTGATTCGCTGGCTGCTGCCACCAGCCAAACAGTCTCAGCAAACCGCGCTCAAAGTGCCATTCATCCACGAGTTAACCCATCTGGATGTGCAGATTCGCCCCACGGCAACATCACGATGGCCTTTGCTGCTGGCAACGCTGGCCTGGATTTGTTTAGTGCTCGCTGCCGCACGTCCACAATGGCAAGGCGATCCGATTCAATTGCCCGTCAGTGGTCGTGACCTGATGCTGGCAATTGATTTGTCTGGATCGATGGAGCAAACCGATTTCGAACTCAATGGCCAAACGGTTAATCGCCTGCAAGCCACCAAAGCCATCGCCGGTGATTTTATTCAACACCGTACTGGTGACAGACTTGGATTAATTTTGTTTGGTCGACAAGCCTATTTGCAAACGCCACTGACCTTTGACCGGCAGACGGTTTACACCCTGCTCATGGAATCAGCCATTGGTCTGGCCGGTACCGAAACGGCTATCGGCGATGCGATTGGCTTGATGGTCAAACGGCTGGAAAAAAGCAATCACAGCGAACAAGTCATGATACTGCTCACCGATGGTGCCAACACCGCCGGCGAAGTTGCCCCGCTGAAGGCCGCCGAACTGGCTGCGCAAAAAGGATTAAAAATTTACACCATTGGTATTGGCGCTGACGAAATGCTTGTACGTTCATTATTTGGTTCACGCCGGGTCAATCCGTCCGCCGATCTGGATGAAACCACCTTGCGCGGCATTGCCGAAAAAACCGGTGGCAAATATTTTCGCGCCCGCGATGTTGAAGAATTACAAAAAATTTATCAAATCATCGACAAACTTGAACCCGTAGAAAAAGAGCAGCATGTTTTCCGTCCAATTAAATCACTGTTCATTTATCCACTGAGCTTGGCGTTGCTATTCGCTACCATCTTGCTGCTTGCGCAAAGCCCCTGGGTGAGAAAATATGGATAGCTGCCATCTGTTACGCATCGAAGCACTTTGGTTGCTCATTCCGTTGGCCTTGTTGCTGTGGCTGTTTGCTCGTCGCACTCGCAGCAGCACATGGCAACGCGTTTGTGACTCTCGGTTACTACCCTTTATTCTCCAGCAACAAAACTCAAAAAACAGTTTATGGCCATTGGGATTAGTAGCTCTGGGTGGATTGCTGGCGATACTCGCTCTGGCCGGTCCAAGTTGTGAAAAAATCGAACAGCCGGTGTTTCGTGATCAATCGGCACTGGTGATTGCACTGGATCTGTCACGCTCCATGGATGCGGCTGATGTTGCGCCATCGCGACTCCAGCGCGCACGATTGAAATTGATCGACATTCTCAACGCTCGCCGCGAAGGCCAAACGGCATTGATCGTCTACGCGGCTGACGCCTACACCGTTTCGCCACTGACTGATGACACCCACACCATTATTGCCCAGGTGAACAGTTTGGAAACTGAACTGATGCCACAACAGGGTTCACGTCCTGACATTGCCGTTGCCAAAGCCAGTGAGTTACTGCAACAAGCCGGCGTCGTTCGCGGAGATATTTTGTTAATCACCGACGGCGTGCAAAAATCACAATTGCAACCCACATTAACCCAACTGACGAAGCAGGCACACGCATTGTCGGTACTCGCAGTAGGCACCGCTGCCGGCGCACCGATCAAACTCAGCAACGGTGGCTTTGTACAAAACAGTCGTGGTGAAATTGTCATCCCCAAACTGGATGAACATCCATTGCGGCAGTTGGCAAGTCAGGGAAATGGTCGATATCAACGACTCAGCGCCGATGACAGCGACATCCAGCAACTGGCCGCCGGATTTCATCAACCCTCACAGGCCAACAATGAATTACCGGAAAAAATGCGCGCCGATTTGTGGCGGGAAGACGGTCCCTGGTTATTACTGCCGCTGCTGTTGATTGCGCCACTGGTATTTCGTCGTGGCTATCTGGCGCTGGTGTTGGTCGTGCTGTTGCCACCACCTCCGGTACAGGCATCCGCCCTGTCGGATTTATTTTTGAACAATAATCAGCGCGCTGAAAAACAATTACAGCAAGGCCAGGCAGAGCAAGCCGCCAAAACATTCACCGATCCGCAATGGCAAGCGACAGCACACTATCGCGCAGGACATTATCCGCAGGCAGCGAAACTGCTCGAAGGCATCGACAATGCCGATGCCCAATACAATCGCGGCAATGCCCTGGCTAAAATGCGCCAGTACGAGCAGGCCATCGCTGCCTACGATCGTGCATTGCAACTTAATCCTCAACATCAAGATGCCAAGTTCAATCGGGATCTGGTGAAAAAACAGCACCAAAAGCAATCGCAAGATAATAACGACAAAGGCGACAAAGGCGACAAAGGCGATCAGCAGGATAAGGCCGATCAAAACCAATCGCAAAACGCTGATGCTGGCGCACAAAAAAACAAGCAAGATCAGGCAGGCAACGCGTCCCCTGACAATGCCAAACCATCTGCGGACGCGAAACAAAATAATCGAGACCAAAACAATCCCGCTCAAAATCAGCAAGAGAAAAACGCAAAGGCTCCGCAGGATGACAAGGCTACGCTGGCCGATGACCGCCAGCCCAAGGAGCAAGACATCGCCACTGAACAATGGCTGCGGCGCATTCCCGATGATCCCGGTGGTTTGTTGCGTCGTAAATTTCTCTACCAGTATCAACAGCAATCCACGGATCAACCGCAAGAGCAAGAAACATGGTAAGCATTTTGAGAAATCTGTTGCTGATTTTCAGTTTGGTCGTCGGCGTCGCTCAAGCCGCCAGCATTGAGGTAAGTGTCGATCGCAACCCGGTGCAACTCAACGAATCGTTCAGCCTCATTTTCCAGGCCAGCAGCGATGTCGATGATGATCCTGACTTCACACCACTGCAAAAAGATTTTGACATTCTGTCACAGGGTAAAAGTTCGAACGTGCAAATCATTAACGGCAGCATGTCCCGCCAAACCCGCTGGACGGTCAATGCCATGGCCAAGCGCGTGGGAACTATCACTATTCCGGTGATTCAATTTGGCAGCGATAAAAGTCGTCCTGCCCAGTTGCAAGTCGTCGATCAGGCAGCGACCAACAACAGCAATGCCGACAATCGCGCTGATCTCATTCTTGAGGCCCGCGTCGATCAAACCAGCGCATTTGTGCAAGCGCAAGTGGTTTACACCATCCGCTTTTATCGCGCGGTGAACATCAACGGTGCCAGCATGACTGAACCGAAAATCAGCGGCGCTGATGCCAGCATTGAAAAATTAGGCGACGATGCAGTGTTTGAAACTCAACGCCAAGGCCGGCGCTATATCGTAGTCGAGCGCAAATACGCCGTGTTTGCCCAGCAAAGTGGCTCGCTCAACATTGCGCCCATCGATGTGTCCGCACAAGTCATCGAAAGTCAGGGTAATTTTGGATTGTTCGATCGCAATGTTGTCAGCAAACGCGTTCGCTCCAACCCGATTGCATTGACAATCAAGCCCATTCCCGCCAATGCACACGGCCAATATTGGTTGCCGGCACGTCAGTTGACCATCAGCGAAGACTGGCCAACGCAAACGGATTTTAAAGTGGGCGAGCCCATCACCCGCACCTTGACCTTGAAAGCAACCGGTTTGACTGGCGCGCAATTGCCCGAACTGATGACCCAACCCATCGACGGTTTTAAAACTTATCCTGATCAGGCCCATGTCGACAATCTGGCCGACAACCAGGGCATCACCGGCATACGCCAACAAAAAATCGCCTTGATTCCCACTCGCGAAGGCGAGTTGGTGTTACCGGCCATCACCCTGCCTTGGTGGAACACCCAGAGCAACCGCATGGAACAGGTAACCTTGCCAGCGCGCACCCTCCACATTGGCGCCGGCAGTCTCGCCGGTTCGCCTGCGAGCATCAGCAGCACGCCCGACACGATTGCCCCCGCTATCGAATCCGCGCCCCATGCCGAGCCCCAGTCGTCCGCGCCAGCAGCCAATTCTCACTGGTTCTGGATCGCCTTGGCACTCGGTTTGGGATGGTTGATCAGTACCCTAGTGTTGCTGCGCAAACTTCGCCGTACACCTCCGCCCCAAAAGTCATCACCACAATCCGCCACGACACCAACAGCATCATTGCGTGAGGTGCTGGCCGCCTGTGAACAAAACAACGCCGCGCTGACACGGGAAACGCTGCTCCGCTGGGGACAGGCCCGTTGGCCCGAACAAGCGCCAACCAGCCTGGATGAACTGGCACAACGACTAGGACCCGATGTAAAAACGCAGTGCGATCAACTCAACCGTGCCCTGTACAGTCAGTCCGCCCATGCATGGAATAGTGCAGCGCTGGCGGAGGCCCTGCGCATGGCTGAAAAACCGCTCACCCCTGCCAGTGCCACCAGGGCAACTGCCCTGCCGCGCCTGTATCCCGAATCGTGACCGGCTCATCAACGCCAGTCGCGTCGGCAAGCACGATTTTTTTGTTTTTCCTATGCGATAAAACGCGGCTTCGCTGGTAATATTCAGCCAGCTTAGATATTTCATCTCAGGACGAAAGTATGAACCCAAACACAATTCTGGTCGGCGGTAACGACCACACCCAGGTAGGCTTGCAACTGCGGATGGGCAATCGCCACGGCTTGATCACCGGCGCCACCGGCACCGGTAAAACGGTCACACTGCAATCGCTGGTCGAAGGTTTTGCGCAGGCCGGCGTGCCGGTGTTTGTCACCGACGTGAAAGGCGATTTGTCTGGCCTGGCCAAGGCCGGCACACCCAACGAGCGCATCCAGGCACGGGTAAAACAACTCGGTCTCAGCCAGTTCCAGCCTCGCCCGTTCCCGGTGATTTTCTGGGACCTGTTCGGCAAGGCCGGCCATCCGGTACGCACCACTATTTCTGAAATGGGCCCCCTGCTGCTGAGCAACTTGATGGAGTTGAGCGAAACCCAGCAAGCCGTTCTGTACGCCTGTTTCAAACTCGCCGATGACGAAGGCTTGCTGTTGCTGGACCTGAAAGACCTGCGCGCCATGCTCGGCTGGATGGCCGACAACGCCAAGTCACTGCAAAAGGATTACGGCAATATTTCCAGCGCCAGCATCGGCGCAATCCAACGCAGCCTGTTGGTGCTAGAGCAGGAAGGTGCCGAGGCATTTTTTGCCGAACCTGCACTGCAACTGCAAGACATGATGCAGGTGGATTTTTCCGGCAACGGCGTGGTCAGCATGCTCGATGCCACCACACTGATGTCCAAGCCACGCCTGTACGCTACCTTCCTGTTGTGGCTGTTGGCCGAGCTGTTTGAACAACTGCCCGAGGTCGGCGACGCCGATCGCCCCAAGCTGGTGTTGTTCTTTGACGAAGCGCATCTGATGTTCAAAAACGCCCCTGCCGCGCTGGTCGACAAAATCGAACAAGTGGTGCGCCTGATTCGCTCCAAAGGCGTGGGCGTGTACTTCATCAGCCAGACACCTTCTGACATCCCGGTCAGCATCGCCGGTCAGCTGGGTAATCGCGTCCAGCATGCGCTGCGCGCGTTCACTCCCAAGGATCAGCAAGCCGTCCGCGCCGCCGCACAAACCCTGCGCGCCAACCCCAAACTGGATGTCGAGGCGGTTATTGCCGAGCTGGGCGTGGGTGAAGCATTGGTGTCAGTGCTGGACGAAAAGGGCTCGCCGACCGTGGTTGAGCGTGTGTTCATCGCCCCGCCGCAGTCACGCATTGGGCCGCTGAACAACGAGGAACGTCAGCAACATCTGTCCCGCTCTCCCTTGGCCAGCAAGTACAACACACCCATTGATCGCGAATCGGCGCATGAAATCCTGCAAGCCAGAGGCGAGCAACTGCTGGCCGAACAGGAAGCCGAGCAAGACATCAAACCAACGGCCAAAACAGCGCGCGGCGCCCGTGAACCAGAGTCCATCATCGGCACCATGGCCAAAAGCGCTGCCCGCGCCGTCGGCAGCCAGATTGGCCGGCAGATAGTGCGTGGTTTGTTGGGATCGCTGCTGGGTGGGTCCGGTGGTGGTGGCAGACGTCGCCGCTACTGACCCGGCCTCAACCCCGAAAAAAAACGGTCCCTGCTGGGACCGTTTTTTTATGCACGTTGTTGCTGTTCTATGGATTTGCGGACGTCGTCCATATCCAGCTCGCGCACTTTACCGAGGATTTCATCAATCGCACTGGATGGCAGAGCGCCGGCCTCGGAGAACACAAAGATCTGTTCGCGGGCAATCATCACGGTCGGGATGGAACGCACCTGGAAGTACTGCGCCAGTTCCTGCTCAACTTCAGTGTTGACCTTGGCAAATGCCACGTCGGGATGACGCTCGGCCGCTTTCTCAAACACCGGTCCAAACATTTTACAAGGCGCGCACCAGGAAGCCCAAAAATCGATGATCACAATCTTGTTGTCGCTGATCACCTCTTCAAAGTTGTCTTTACCCAGGGTTATAACCGCCATAACAGCCTCCTGTACCGGCTTAATATTAGTAATTAATAATATAGCGGTTTTCTCAGCTTTTTTCAAGTCATCATGTTGTAGTCAGCCCACATCAAATACAGCACGGGGGCGGCCGCCAACAGCAGGGACAAGACATAAATCAATGAACTCTTTAGCTTTTTAATGGCCGTGTACACGCCCATAATGAACACAATGGCGGTTAAAGCCAGAGAAAAATACAGGGAAAGAGCAAACACCAAAGCCGAAACCAGCGATATATCCAGCCCCATTTCCACCACCGCCGAGGAGTTTATCGCCCAATGGCTGAAGAAAAACACCGCCGCCGTCGCCCCACAAACCGAGCAAACCATCCAGGCAATGTAGTCCAGGGTTTCGCCGCCAATACCGCGCGGCTGGGATTCCATGTAGCGGTTCAGGCTGTATAGGGCTTCGCCGTACTGTTCTTCCAGTATGGGCACTTCTTCGTACAGCTTATCCGTTTCCACCTTGAGCTGCGCCAGATTCACCGGCTCGGCCCGTATCAAGCGGGTTCGCCGTTTGAGCAAATCTGCCACGTCGAGAAAGCGCTGCTCCACATCGATCATTTCGTTTAGCAGCTCGACCGAATCCTGCTCAAACAAACCCGGTAGCTGTGGCATATCCAGCCGGGGAAAATCGTCATGCAGTTGAATTGGCGGCATCATTTCCGCACGGCGCGAACTGGCGGCATAGGGTTGCAGCGCATTTTTTTGCAGGCGCTGCAAACGGTGCCGCTGACTGGAAAGAACAAAATAGACCAGCTTGAGCCTGGCAAAACGCTGCTCCAGTTCGCGACGATGTTCGTGCCGACGAATGTACTGAAACGCCAGCCAGCCACCAACAAACGTCGATACCACCAAGGGCCAGACGGTGTTGAAAAACTGGATAAGCCAATCCAAAGCGGCGTTGATGTGTCCCATGAGTAAAGCCAATTCCTTGTGTTTTTCCGCACCGGGCGGAAGCAACTAGACAGAACGCGGCTTCAGTAGGGTTCGGGTAATCAGTAACAGCAGTCCCAGCAACAAAATAAAACCGGTTTGCAGGCGGGCCGTGGCGTAATACTCCGGCTCGGCTACCCGCATGGTGGTTTGTACGCTGCTATCGTCGAGATTGGCATCCACCAAGTTGCTCAGTACCGACACACGCACCCGCAATACACCACCAACCAACGGTTTAAAACCAAAACTCACTGTATTGCTATTCAGACCGCCAACGGCGTCCAGAGTCCCCAAATCGCAAAACAAAATCCGCTTGTCTTCTAGCAGGCAAGTACTGGGCCTGTTAGTGACAATCACGCTGGGAGGAAGATTAATCGACACCCGCACCTGCTCGGCCGGCAAACTGCCTTCGTTGGTCACCTGGTAAACGAATTCTGCCAAGTCGCCCACGTTCACCGGCAAGCGATAACCGGCCGGCGTCAGTTTAAGATTGGTCGAAAACGTCTCATCGGTCACATAAGTGATAAAACCGTCATCCGGTCCGCCAATGGCATTTGGGTTGGTGGCATTGGCGGTGGTGGGAAAGCGCCGCGATGAGGTCTTGCCGACAATCACCACGCCTTTATTGATGCCGGCTTCCACCACCAGCGCCATGGCCTTGGGCGAATCCAGGCCCTCCGCCCCCAGCAGGGTCGCATAACGCGTTCGCGGATTTTTAGTCGCCGCCGGATCGGCACTTTCGTTTTGTTCCATCTTGATCAGAAAAATATCTTCGCTGTCCGCCGCCGATTTAAACGCGTCGCTCATCGGCTTAAAATCCTGCGACAACGTCTGGCCAACCAGATAGATATTGTTTTTCTTGACCGACATGCCGTTCTCTAGCGTCTGTACCGTGTGAACCACCACACCAGTTGCTTTGTCGACGTCAGATCCGCCCACGAAGGTCGAAAACTGTACGGAATCATAGCCAGCAACCGCATCAAATTTGGTCAAAAATGCTTTGGGAGCCGTGCCGTCATAAAACGACACATTGGTTTCCAGGCCAGAGCTGTTCCACACCTGGTTAACCAAAGGAAATCTCACAAAAATTTCCCGATCAGGATCGGTGGCGATCAGTTTCGGATTCTCGATATTTCCCGGACCCGCAGGACCGACAATTGCTCCCTCAGACGTGCTGTAGCCGGTCAGGTAGATGTTGTTGGTGGTATCCACCGCCACCCCCGTTACCACGTCGTCACCCGCCCCGCCTATCATCGTGGTGTACAACAGTTGTTCGCCCATGCTGTCCATCACCACCACAAACCCATCACGACAGGGATGCTTGTCGTTGACGAAATCCACGCCGCTATCACCGCAATTACCCGGCACGTAGTACTTGTACGGCGGCCGCCCGTCCTTCAGTGGGAAGCCATGCCTGTAGGCTGGATCATTGGGGTCAGCCATGGTCGCGGCGGTTGTTCCGGCAACGTAAATTTTCACCGCCGCCCCTGTGGCGTTGCTCAGCACCAAGTCAGCCGCCCAGTCGGTGCCATAACCACCGATGTAGGTGCCATGCGTAGTCACCGTACCGCTGGGATGAATCCGTGCCATGAACGCATCGGTTTGCCCCTGGTAGCAGCTGTCGCCCTCAAAACCTGGGTCTACCCGGCCAAAGCAGGTGAACTGTCCCTGAGCGCTGATCATGTACGGTGAGCTGGTATTGCCCACGATGTAGGCATAGCCCTCAATGTCTACCTTGATAGCACGGCCATAATCATCCGCCGAACCGCCAACATAGCGGCCATAAACCAATTGGCCATTGGTATCGAATTTGGCAACGAACGCATCCACCTCGTAGGTGTTACTGCCCGGCGAGGTAGGTGTCAACTGGCTCTGTATGCCATTGGTAGGCAAATCGGTCGACTTGGTGGTGCCAACAATGTAAACATTGCCTGCCGCATCAAGCGCAAGATCTCGGGCCTGCTCGTTTTCGCAGCCGCCGTAATAGGTGGCATACAGCACATCGCCGGTCTGCAAATCCACTTTGGCAACGAATGCATCATAAGCAGGAAAATGTTGTACCGTACCGTTGCCGCGGGCGGGATCATAATTCAGGGTGCAGGTGGTGGCCTCAACACCGGACACTGCCTGATAGGGCGTGCCCTGCTGCCCACCGCTTAACAGCCCACTGTTGACGACGGTGTAGCTGTCATTGGTCGCAATGTCCGCCTGCGTGGAGGTACCACCGGTCAGGTACAAGCTGCCATCGGCCTCGCGCCAGGCCACGCCCTGAACGACATCACGATCACTGCCGCCAAAGTAGCTGGAAAACTTCAGAACCGGGTCCACCACCAGCGTGCGGGCTGTGTCATATCTGGCCAGCGTCATCGTCAACTGATTACCCGGCAGCAAACGATAGCGTGCAGCCACCGGGATAGTCTTGCCGTCTTTGTGCTGAAACACGACCGGAGCCTGGTGCTCGACCACGCCCTGGGGTGTTTTCACCTGCAAGGCACCATTGGCAGCCAGACTCAGTGGTGAGGGATCATCCAGTTGCAGTCGAATCTGCCGGGGATCGGCACCGGGCGACACCAGCAGGTCGTATTCCAATTGATGCTGGGCATTGAAGCGGTACACCAAATCAATGCCTGGATAGATCTGCGGCTGCCGTAACTGGGAAAAGGTGGAAATGTTGCGTGTCCAGTCTGCCGGGCGCTTACCGACGAAGTAATTCACCTTGGTGCGCAGCGGCTGTTCGCCTTTCACCGGGCCAGTGGCCTTGGCCCCCAGAAAACGAAACCGCAACGGCTGGCTCCCGGCTACCCGAGGCAATAAGGTAAATTCTGCGTCACCAATGCTGACCAGATAGTCGCTGGTTTTGGCCTGAAACTGCGTTTCCTTACCGGCCTGACCTCGATTTTGTTCGAAAAACTGCGGCATGGCCCAGCCATTGGCCTTTGACTGGACGTGCGCAGGCAGCGCCGAGGCAGTTGCTCCCGCGCCCCCGACCACACTCCACATCAACACGCCCCATATCCAACGCCGCATGGTCACATCCACACTTCAGTCTAATCTGTCCATACTATCAAAAAGTTATGCCGGATATACGCTCGCATCCGCCGCAGCGACGAATGCGCACATTATTAGCCTGATTCTAATGGGGTATCGGCACTTTTGCCCAACCGCTTTCGGTCATACCCCCATTACTGGATCGGCCCCAACGGAGCTGGGCATGACCCGAATTGTAGGGCGTGATTCACCGAAATGGAAAATGGGGCTATTGGCGGACGAGCAGATACACCCGCTCATGCATGGCGCTGATGCCACGATCGCGGAATCGGGCATTGGCAGCCAACACGTCGTAACTCGCCACCGGCTCGATACTGAAGCAACGACTGTAGAGTCGCTCCACCTCGTCCTGGGACACACTGAACGGAGGCCCCTGCATTTCGTGTTGCGGGTATTCCATCGTCACCAGCAACACTTGAGTGCCCTTGACCAGCAACTCGCACATTTTGGCCGCGTAGCGCTGACGCAAATCCGGTGGCATGGCGATGAACGACGCGCGGTCATAAACCGCCGTCACGCCCTTGAGGTCCAGTGGATGCAAATCAAAAAAATCCCCGCACCACAACTCCAAATCCGACGCGCCGTATTTATCAAAACCAGCCGAGGCAGATGTCACCGGTTCCAGATCGTTTTCCTGAAAGAACGCCTCAACGGCAATCGGGCTGATTTCCACACCCAACACCGGATGGCCATGAGCATGCAGCCACAGCATATCCTTACTTTTGCCGCACAGTGGCACAAAGACTTTACCCGGGGTCTTTTCCAATTCGTGCCAATACTGCAAAAGATATGGATTCACTTCGTGCTGGTGAAAACCGATCTGTCCCTCTTTCCAACGATCCTGCCAAAATTCGATTTGCATATTATTCTGTTCCAAACCTGAGACGATACCCGCCAAATTTGCGCAAATTAATCACGCCCGTATCGAGCATCAAATACTGTCCCTTGATACCCTGCAGCACACCGGAAACCTCGGCGGTTTTATCAAAATCCAGTGAACTGACCTTGTGTGGGTATTCATTGACCGGATACGTAATCGTGGTGACTGCTTCAGCGCGCAGTGGTTCAATTTCTCCCGGAAACTGCGCCAGCAACGCATCAATCTCCATTCCAGATTGTTCAAATATCCGGTCACGGCAAGCAGGCAAGTCCAGTGCCAGCGCATCGCCCTTGAGCATCTTGCGCCAATCGGTTTTGTCGGCGACCTGTTTTTTGAGCAGTTCTTCCAGCATACCAACTTTAAAACGCGACGACGCACGGAAAATCGGCAGGGCCTGGGTCGCTCCCTGGTCAATCCAGCGGGTTGGGATTTGACTGCCGCGAGTAATCCCCACCTTCAGTCCCGATGAATTGGCCAGATAGACATAATGCGGAATAAAACAATGCTGTTGCGCCCAGTCGGGTTCGCGGCAGGTGCCGGCGGCAAAATGGCATTTTTCGGGACGGACGATACAAATATCGCATTGCGCCAGCTTTTGGGTGCAGGGATAACAGTAACCCTGGCTAAAGCTTTTTTTGGTCTTACGACCACAGGCCACACAGAATATTTCGCCGGTGTGCTGCAAATGAATCCGCTGCCCCAGATAGGGGTTCAGTTCCAGACGTTCCTCATCCAGACACAACTGGTAGCGAACAGGCTCGGCCAGCGAAACGGCCATTTTGCGCAAATTTCCTTCGATCATCGCCAGTCCACAAGGCAAAAAACAGCGGCGATGATACCATATGCCCGGCGAAATCTCAGACGGAGTCAACGGAAAATGCAATATCGAGTACTCATCACCGGCACCTCGCGTGGCATTGGCCTGGAAATGGTAAAACAAGCCGTGCGCAAGCAATGGCGGGTGTTTGCCTGTGTCCGTGATCCGCACACCCCACAAAAACTGTTTGAGGTTGCTCGCATGTCCGGCGGACTGGTCAGTGTGCACCTGCTGGATGTCGCCGATCCCGCCCAGATCCAGGCATTGGCCTATGAACTCAAGCACGAGCCTCTGGACATCCTGATCAACAACGCCGGCACCTATGGTCCCGACGAGCAGGAGTTTGGCACCCTGGATGTTCAAAGCTGGCTGGATACCTTCAGCATCAACACCATCGCGCCGCTGAAAATCGCCGAGACCTTGCATGCCAATCTCAGTCGCGGCCAACGCAAGCTCATCGTCAACCTCACCAGCAAAATGGGCAGCATTGACGACAACCACTCTGGTGGCTGTTATGCCTATCGCAGTTCCAAATGCGCACTGAACATGATCATGAAAAGCATGGCCATTGATCTGGCACCGCAAGGCTTTACCTGTGTCAATTTGCATCCCGGCTGGGTCAAAACCGAAATGGGTGGACCACACGCAGAAATCACCACTGCCCAAAGTGTCAAAGCCATGTTTGACATCCTGGACAACGTCACCCATGCTGACAATGGTAAGTATTACGACATCGATGGCAGTCTTATCCCTTGGTAAGCGGATGCGATCGATAACTGACTGATCGAGGTAAAGGTCTGGCAGCACCTCCCGATATAACCCCTAGATTAACCAGAGGGAACCAATATGGGCCTGAGTGTTGTACAAAACAAAGTCACGACGCCGTTCGTGACCCACATCATTGCTCACCTGAAAAAAGTCGCTGGATACCAGGCAAAAGCCAACGCAGGTTTTGAAGAAAACCTGGCCACTTTCGGTTGCGAGGGCTATGCCTTGGTCTGCAACACCAAAGGGGTGATTACCGGTCGTATCGTTGTGCATCATTACCCGGAAACGGCGTTGCCAATCGGCAACAAATTGCTGGGAACCAAGCACACCAAGATGAACGACGACATCATCAACGCACTGGCGGATTTTTCCCAGCAGGCTATTGCCCCGGCCATCGCAGAATTGGAAAAATCTGACATCGAAATTGATTTCTCGCCTACCTACTTCGTTTCTGACACCAAGAAGCTGGGCGGCATTCTGGAAGATGCCAAGCAAATGCTGACCATCCCCATCGAAATCGAAAATCTGGGGCGGTTCTATTTCAACTTCCTCATCAATAGCCAGATCCAGAAATAACCCACAACGGCAGCCTAGGCTGCCGTTTCTTTTACGGGCAGTTTCATGCCGGCAAACCCTTGCCGCTCATCATCTCCCCCCAGACTATTTGTTCAGCAGCACTGCCAACATTTCAGCAAATCGATACCCAACAAAGTCATTTTACCTTTAATAAACAACAAATTACCGCACAACACCCGCATTCGCCAAAAACATGACGCGCTTGGCACATTTGTCGCAATTCTCCAACCAAGCCACTTTGGAGAAACATGTTATGCAAGGTATCCCAGCTCTCGTCCCAACCTCCGCCGGTGCCGACACCTACCGCGTTTCAACCGCCTCCCGCACTGTCGAAAAATACAGCCAGGAAAATCTGCTGAAGCTGACCCAAAGTCTGCAGACCACACTGGACATCGACAGGCTGTTGCTCATGTTCTCCAATGAATTGAGCCGTCTTGTCCCCCATGACGGTCTCAGTTTTACCTGTACTGAAGGTATCAAACATCAGGCTGGGCGCGAGGCTGACAAACATTACGTCATGACGTTAAAAGTTCCCGGAAAAAGCGAAATAATAGGCGTACTGCGTTTCGATCGTGATCCCACGCCATTTAATCTGCTTGAACTGGAAAACATCCATCGCCTGTCGAGCAATCTGGCCTACCCGATTCGCAACGCATTGATGTATGAAAAAGCCCTGCTCAACGCCGCCAAAGACCCACTGACCGGCGTCAACAACCGCAGCATGATGGAATCAACCATTCAACGGGAAATCGATCTGGCACGACGCCATGGCACACCACTGACCCTGCTGTGCGCCGACGTGGATTTTTTCAAACGCGTCAATGATCGCTTTGGACACAGTGCCGGTGACAAGATACTGCGCTCCGTCGCCAACAGCATCAGTCGCTGCATTCGATCCTCGGACGTTATTTTCCGCTACGGTGGCGAAGAGTTCGTGATTCTCCTGCCCAACACCGATGCAAGCGGCAGCCAGCTTCTTGCCGAACGCATTCGCACCAGCATCGCCAATTCCGAAAACAGACATCTGGACTACCACATCAATGTCACTATCAGCATCGGCGTACATACCCTGTCCATCGAAGACAGTCCTGGCAACTTATTTAACAAAGCCGATCAGGCGCTCTACCAGGCCAAGCGTTCTGGCCGCAACCGTGTCTGTATTCTGTAGGTCGATACACCTCCCTGGGCGATAACGCCCAGGGAAAAACCCAATTATTTTCCTCAGAAAATATTTATTCGTCCGCAGTAAAATCAGGTCTCTCCGAAAACAACGACACCGCCGAGGGAGACCCCCATGAACCACTCATTTCATCCTCTGCCCTATTCGTATCTACCGCCTGGGATACGCATCTGTACTGCGCTACATCAGCTACCAGGCATTGTCAGCTTGCAAGATCCTGCGATCAAAACCATGACCGATCTGGCATTTACCCAGGCACACTGCATTTCACCGCTATCAACCATGTCCCAGGCAAATGAAAAAATGATTTACTGCGGCGTGCGCATGTTGCTTGTCAGCGAACGCGCAGACGAAATATCCGGGCTGATTACCTCAACCGACATTTCGGGAGAACGCCCAGTACGGTATTTGCAAAAACATGCGGGGCGCAGAGAAGATATTCTGGTGCGTGACGTGATGACGCCACTTTCCCAGCTAGACGCGCTGAATATGAGTGATGTCAAAAAATCGCATGTGGGGGATATTGTCCAAACACTGGAATTTCATGGCCGACAGCACTTGCTGGTATACGAACAAACCAGTATTAATGGCAATTGTCACTTGCGCGGTATTTTTTCATCCAGCCAAATTGAAAGGCAGCTCGGCTACAAAATATCCTCACTGCCACGTGCACTAACTTTCGCCGAAATTGAGATGTCACTGACAAACTAGTTGGAAAACAAACAGAGGTCACTCTGTGCTTGCAGAGTGACCCATCAAAGACTTATGCGGCCTCAGTGTGCTCTTTTGACAGCATCAACTGCTCGACCATCACCACATCATCAATACATTCCTGTAACGAAATATGGTGTAAAAATTCATGCATACGCCGACTCAGGTGTGCCCAAAGCTGATAGGGCTGATAGCGCTCATCTTCAATATCCAGTCGTGGCCGCTTCTCATCCAACACGTCAATAATCTGCGCTATGCTGATCTCGGCGGCATCCCTGGCCAAGCGATAACCTCCACCGGGACCACGAGTTCCGCGAACCAAGTTGCCCTTTCGCAGATCTGCGAAAATCTGTTCCAAATAGGACAAGGAAATATTCTGTTTTTCTGAAATGTCAGAAATAGTCAACGGACCTTTATTTTCATGCAGCGCTAAATCCATCATTGCCGCGACTGCATACCGTCCTTTTGATGAAATCTTCATAGCGTAGTCCCCTTGTTTCGTTATTTGAATCTTCCTCTGACAGGTCAACGAAGGATTACTCCATTCGCCATATGTCAAACATTATGTATATCTGGGGATTTTTCCATGGGTATTTTGTATACAAATGTAAATTATTAGTGTTTTACTAGGAATTCACCATTTTTCGATCATTTATTGACCACCGCAAAAATCAAAAGGCGCCCCTGGAGGCGCCTTTCGTTATCGTCTGCGATATCCAAATCAGGCTGCGCGTTTCTGTTCCGCATCGGCAGAGAAACCAACATCACCGGGCAAGCCACCATTTTGCAGACATTCCTGCAAGCTGATTTCAGCCAGAAAATCATGCATGCGGTGACTCAAGCGCGCCCACAACTGGTAGGGCTCATAACGTTCATCTTCGGTGCTAAGACGAGGACGCTTTTCGTTGAGCACATCAATGATTTCCGCCACGCTGATATTTTCAGGATGACGCGCCAAACGATAGCCGCCACCTGGACCACGCGTACCACGCACCAATCCACCCTTGCGCAGATCGGCAAAAATCTGCTCCAGGTAAGACAACGAAATGTTTTGCTTTTCAGAAATGTCAGCAATGGTAATGGGTCCTTTGTTTTCATTCAGAGCCAGATCCATCATAGCTGCAACTGCGTAACGACCTTTGGAAGAAATTTTCATGGCTAGTCCCTCAAGAGTAATCAAACACAATCCTGTTAGCGTTTAAATCTGATTTTTTTTTCGTGCATTTCTGTAAAGCTGTGTAACGATAATCAGGTTATTTGTGCCGATTTGTATCTCAAGGTAAAAAAACAAGGGAAAAATGGAATTTTTATAAAACAACGTAAACTAAAAGCCAAATTCTCCAGCAATCAAGTCAAGCCATAACATTCAAAAAACTAATCTTGAGCGCAAAAAAAGTCTATAAAACCGGTTTATTTCCTGAAGAATTCAGCTTTAAATTTTATGAGACAGACTCTCTTGCTTTGCGAATAACATCATATGCCGCTTTTATTTCCTGGGTTTTCTGCTTGGCAATTTCCATCATTTCTTCTGGCAACCCTTTGGACACCAGCTTGTCAGGATGATGCTGGCTCATCAAACGGCGATAGGACTTTTTCACCTCATCATTTGTCGCGCTGCTCGGCACCGCCAACACACCATAGGCAGCTTCCAGTGCTCGCTTGTCATCGTGATAGGCTTCATATCGGGTATACGCCTGCTCTGCTCTCAAGCGCTGAATCATCTCTGCGAGGATGGCTTCGCTCATCCCCAGTTCGTGAGCAATGTGGTGGAGGATTTTTTCTTCCGCTTTGTCCAGATGACCATCTGCCATGGCCGTCATTACCTGGATTTCCATAAACATGATCAACAAAGTAATACGACGCCGGCATTCACTGCGAAACTGTTCCAGCACCTGATCCAGAGGAAAATCTTCCGCCTTACCCTGACGGAACAACCCGCGCGCTGCCTCAGTTTGTTCTGGCGACAGCCGCATTTGCCGCATCACGTGATGGGCAATTTCGATTTCGCGTTCAGAGACCCGGCCATCCGCCTTGGCGAGATGGCCCATGATGGAAAAGGTTGCCGTAAAAAAAGCCGATTGAATGCGTTCATTGCTGTCCGCACTGCCACTACGGAGTTTTTGATCAATCTTGTAGCCCAGCGCCACCCCAAGCAGACCGCCCAGCACCCCGCCCAGCATGTATCCCAAACCTGCGCCTACGACTTTTCCCCACCAACTCATCCATCACTCCTCAACAAATTCATCACAATCGGCTAAAATACGCGTTTTGCCGGCAAAGCACAAAAGGTTGGTCCGTCCCGCCCCCTCTGCCCCGAAGATTTTCAAACAATTTGAGTACCTTATGAGCAAGACATCCGACCCGAAGGTGGGTTTTATCAGCCTAGGCTGCCCCAAAGCACTGGTCGATTCCGAGCAGATCATCACCCAGCTGCGCGCCGAGGGCTATCAAATCAGCCCCACCTACGAGGACGCCGATCTGGTCGTCGTCAATACCTGTGGCTTCATTGACGCCGCAGTGAAAGAGTCGCTGGACACCATCGGCGAGGCTCTGGCAGAAAATGGCAAGGTCATCGTCACCGGCTGCCTGGGAGCCAAGGATGACAGCGTGCAGAAAAACTATCCGCAGGTTCTGGCAGTCACCGGCCCGCACGCCAAGGACGAAGTCATGGCTGCGGTGCACAAGCACCTGCCGCCAAAACATGATCCGTACACCAGCCTGATTCCCAATACAGGCATCAAGCTGACCCCGTCACACTACGCCTACCTGAAAATTTCCGAAGGCTGTAACCACCGCTGCAGCTTCTGCATCATTCCCTCGCTGCGCGGCGATCTGGTCAGCCGCCCCATTGGCGAGGTGATGCAGGAAGCAGAAAATCTGGTGAAGGCTGGCGTAAAAGAGCTGATGGTCATCTCCCAGGACACCAGCGCCTACGGCGTGGACGTGAAATACCGTACCGGCTTCTGGGGCGGCAAGCCGATGAAAACCCGCTTCAAGGAGCTGGCCGAAGGTCTGGGCGAACTGGATGCCTGGGTGCGCATGCACTACGTCTACCCCTATCCGCACGTGGACGAGATCATCCCGCTGATGGCTGAAAACAAAATCATCCCCTACCTGGACGTGCCATTCCAGCACGCCAGCCCGAAAATCCTCAAATCCATGAAGCGCCCGGCGAGCAGCGAAAACACCCTGGCGCGCATCCAGCGCTGGCGTGAGCTGTGCCCGGACATCACTTTGCGTTCGACTTTCATCGTCGGTTTCCCCGGTGAGACCGATGACGACTTTGAATACCTGCTGGACTTCCTGCAGGAAGCACAACTGGATCGCGTCGGTTGTTTTGCCTACTCCAACGTTGAGGGCGCCGCTGCACGCGATCTGCTCGGCCACGTGGACGAAGATACCAAACAGGAGCGCCTGGAGCGTTTCATGGAGGTACAGGCGGCAATCAGTGCCGACAAACTGGCTGCCAAGGTCGGTCAGCGCATGACGGTAATTGTCGATGACATGGAAGGTGAATACATCATTGGCCGCACCCGCGCCGATGCGCCTGAAGTGGACGGTGAAGTAATTATCACCTCAGATCGCCCGGCCAAGCCTGGCGAATTTATCGAAGTGGAAATCACCGGCTCGGATTTGCATGATCTGTATGCGGATCGGATATAACACCAAATATCAAAACAAGTCGGCGCTATTTTCCAAAGACTCCCCGTTTTCCTTATCGTAACGGGGAGCACTTCTCAGATTCGAATTCCAGCGATGCTCTGGCAGTACGAATACATCCAGTTTGCTTTTCAACACTTCACTCAGTTTCAGCAAGTCTTCTCTGGTCACACCTTGCAACTTGGTATTTTCCAGCGCATCACTGTTGAGACTCACCAGACCATTCATGGCCTGGCGGGTTTGCTCTGACAGCTCCGACTGTTCGGCGACTGACTGGCTGATGGTATCGGTGAAATTTACAATCTTGGCAATTTCCTCCTCGATCACGGACAGACTGTGGGATACCGCCTGCGCCTGACCTGCAGCCTGTTCGGTGATAGTAGTGCCCTGCGACAATTCCTCCACCATCGCATCAATCCCCTGCTGCACCCCTTGCAGGGCGCCATGAATTTCCGCCGTGGAATTTCGCGTGTGATGCGCCAGTTTCTTCACCTCATCGGCAACAATCGCAAAGCCGCGGCCCTGCTCACCGGCTCGAGCCGCCTCTATGGTCGCATTCAACGCCAGCAGACTGATCTGCTCGGCAATGCTGTTAATCAATTTGATTACATCAAAAATCTGCTTCCCCTGCGCCGCCAATACCTGCAATTTTTCCATACTGCGCTGCATTTGCTCACTGAGGATCATGGTGATTTTTGCCGAGTCATTGACCTTGTCGCGACACTCGTCCACCTCACTGGTGCTTTGTCTGACCAAATTCAGAATGCTTGTCGAATCATCTTTCACCCGATGACTGGAAATCGCCATGGACTCCACCGCATTGGAAAGCTGATTACCGTACTGTTTCTGCATCATCGCCTTCTGGGTAAAATTGCCGTAGGTATCAGCCAATTCATGCGACATGGGCACGAGGCGAGCGGCGGAACCCTCAATATCGGAGATCGCAGTTGCCAACTTCTGATAAAACAGCTCCAGCGCCGAAGCCAGCTCTGGCGAATTGGATCGCAGCGGCGAGATTGATTCGCGCGTTAAATTAATTTCATTATTTTTCAAACCGGAAAAAAACAGATGGAGAAAATTTTCTTTCCTGCTTTTTTGGTACCAGAGCATGCACGAAATCACTGCAGGTATCAGTGCCGCCAACAACAAACTGACGTGGGAATTCCAGCCAGCCTCACGTTCCAAAAACGGCAACGTCCCTACCAACAAGCCAATTACAACTGTTTGAGATATAATGAGCCATAGCATATGTGCAGTTTCGTCCTTCCCTCGTCAAAACCGCTTTCGACATGCTAAATATAAATATTTATCGCAATTTGGCTACGGGTTTATTCACCTAGAACCACTGTTTTAGCCGATTCTTCAGTTCCTGCCCCACATCTTTCAGAGTGACCTCTGGAACATCAATGGGAATATCAGCCTCACTTTCATAGAAGTAATCACGCTTGTAGCTTTTGCCAAACCAGCTCCATACTTCGTACTCACCAAAGATGCGATATTTCACCTTGGCCTGCAGTTTCCGATCCTGCTTGTTGAGTTTTTCCAGAACCTTATCCAGGCTATTCATTAAATTGCTGTAGCTGACGACAACAGGCACCGTGATTTCGGAAGTACCTTCAGGAATCAGCGCAACCGGAATATGCCTGCCTTCGGCAAGCAGTTTTCCTTCAAGATAAAAATCATAGCTGACAAAAAATGTGTCGATCTGATAGTGATTGGGATTGTGCGCTTTAAAAAGCAAATCCACGTGCGCACGCTGCAGACCAACATCCTGAACTTTATAATCCAGAAATTCCAGTTCCGGTTTTTTCATGGTCCCCAAAACGTAGAGCCGCGAACTGGCGCAGCCTTGCAGCATCAGCACGCTCAACAGTAAAACGGCGATCCACGTTGTTCTCATCCCAACCTCCTAAGGCATTTTTTCAAGATTCCATTTCAATTTTTTGCAGCATTGCATCGGCAGCCGCTACCAGGGCTTTGGCAATGCCTGGTTCAGAAGCTGCGTGGCCGGCATCCGAAATAATCTGCAGCTCAGCTTCAGGCCAGGCTTTGTGTAATTCCCAGGCACTTTCAATCGGACACACTACATCATAGCGGCCATGGATAATGACGCCAGGAATATCCTGCAAACGCCAGGCATCCCGAATCAACTGATTGTCTTCCAGAAACGCGTTGTTCATAAAATAATGACATTCGATACGCGCCAAAGACAGCGCGGTATGTGGATCGGCAAAGTGTGCCACCGTCGCGGCATCGCCCAACAAGGTCGCAGTACGACCTTCCCAGACCGACCACGCGGTCGCTGCCGCCAAGCGTGTTTGCTCGTTGTCACTGGTCAATAATTTGTAATAGGCGCTCACCATGTCGTGTCTATCTGCTGGTGCAACAGGGGCGATGTAATCTTCCCAATAATCTGGAAAAATCCGATGCGCACCTTCCTGATAAAACCAGTGAATTTCCTTGGGACGACACAGAAAAATACCGCGCAAAATCAAACCCAGCACTTTTTGCGGAAAAGCCTGCGCATAGGCCAACGCCAGCGTTGATCCCCACGAACCACCAAACACCACCCATTGCTTGATGCTCAACTTGCTGCGTATTGCTTCCATGTCGGCAATCAATGCCTGGGTGGTATTATTTTGCAAACTGGCGTGCGGTGTGGACTTGCCCGAACCACGCTGATCAAACAGCACGATGCGATAGCGCTGCGGATCAAAAAAACGACGGTGATAATCCTGACAGCCTGAACCAGGGCCGCCGTGCAAAAACACCACGGGCACACCGTTTGGATTGCCGCTTTCTTCTACATAAATTTCGTGTGGCGCTTCCAACGCGAAGCGATGCGTTTTATACGGTTGAATCTCGGGATAATACATTGCCTGAATCCTGAAAATTTAATTTAAACGGGCGCGCAATAATTGCGTCACTTCATCATCGGTTAACACAATAGGATTGGTGCGCATACTGCTGCCACGACAATTTTTCACAATGTGCGGGAAATCTGACTCGCTAATGCCGAAATTCGCTAATCCCGGCAATTGCAGTTGCTGCACCCAGCCATTCAAACAATTGACCAGCGCTTCAAGCGACTGCGGTGTTGACGAAAATGTTTGCTGACACAACACTTCCGCCAAATGCGCATAACGCTGCAATGCCGGATTGTGCGGCTCACGCGTCTGCAGCGCACGGATATTTATCTCGGTTGCAGCCCCAAGCAGCGTGCCACACACCACGCCATGCGGAATGGGAAAAAACGCACCCAAGGGTGACGCCAAACCATGCACCGAACCCAACCCCACCTGCGCCAGAGTAATTCCTGACAGCCACGACGCATACAACATCTCTGCCTGTGCCTGTTTGGCGCCTGCCCCCTGATGATACCAATCAAACAAGGCCGTGCGGGCGAGTTGCAAACCGCTGAGTGCCAACGCATCGGTGAACGGATTGGCTTTAGTCGACACGTACGATTCCAGCAATTGAGTTATCGCATCCATGCCGTTGGCCGCAATCAAATCCGGCGGACAACTACTCAGTAAGTCCGGGTCCAGAACGGCGTATTGCGCGACCAGTTTGTCGTCGCGAAATGATTTTTTAAAACCGGCCTTGCCCTGAATACTGAGCACCGCGTTTTTGGTCGCTTCGCTGCCGGTGCCCGCCGTGGTTGGCACTGCGATAAACGGCACCGACGGGCCGTGATAAGGCAATTCCGGGCCAACACCTTCCAGATAATCCATCACTGAATTGCCAATGCGCAGCAAACCGGCAATGGCTTTAGCTGCATCCAGCGCACTGCCACCACCTAATCCCACCACCACATCAAAACCAGCGGACGCATGCATCGCCACTGCCTGATCTATCATTTGCGGTGAGGGCTCGCCACTGATCACGATGATTTCGTAACGAATACCCCGTGACTCAAACGCTGCAGATAATCCCGGCCAAACCGCACTGTCACGCAGCGAACGCTGGCCTGTCACCAACAACATCCGCGAGCCAAATTGGTTTATCAATTCAGGCAATTTATGCACACTGCCAGCACCAAATTCCACCCGTGGCAATCGGGCAACTGAAAACTGCATTACATTTCCTCAAACACTTCGGGAAACACACCGGCGTACACCGTTCCCTGACGTGGCTCAGCCATCCAATCGGCAACCGTATCCCGCCAAATCAGATAATGTTTTGTCGTTTTGTGCGCCTTGGCGGCGCGCTCTGACACGTACGATTCATACAACACAAATTTGCAGGGATCGTCCGCTGATTGCAGAACATCAAATGCCAGATTGCCTGATTCCAAAATGGAGCTTTCATGATTCAAGCGACTGGCGCGCATAAAATCTTCTATGTGTTCCGGCTTCACCGTAACGTTGACGATGGTGACGTACATCTCATCCTCCCGACACTATTTTTCTAAACGTAAGATTGATTCTGGCCTGCAATACTCTTTTGCTTTTGGCCACACTGTGCTTCCAGTGATGTTGCAATGCGCCGTGCATCAGCAACAAACTCCCCGTGCCCAGCGGAATATCCAGGGTCTGACCAGTGCGATTGTGGCGCAATTTGAAACTGCGCACCTCCCCCAGGCTCAGCGAGGCAATCACCGGATTGATGCCCAGCTCCGGCTCGGCGTCTGCGTGCCAGCCCATAGAGTCCTGACCATCGCGATAGAGGTTCAATAACACACTATTGAATGAAGTCTGACAAGCGCGTTCAATCTGTGTTTTCAACTCCATCAGGCCGGGAGTCCACGGCAAAGGTTGGTGGCGGATTCCCGAATAGGTATAAACCGCGTCCGCATCGCCATACCATGCCACCCGGCGCGGCGCAGTCACGTCCTTACCGTAGATCTGGTAAGTTTCGGTTTGCCACGCAACGTCTCGCAATAACTGGTCGAACCAGCGCTGCGCTGCGATCTCCGACATAAAATGTGGCCAATAATCAACCAACCCATCCTGATTCAGCAACGACAAGCGTCGCGACGGATCATCAAACAAGTCTGCCATCGGCCTCTCCTGGTTCGGCGAAAAACTATATCATTTTTGTAACAGCCGCGACGGCTACTTGACTTTCCACCAGCCTCAGGTCGTAATTAGCGCACGCATTTTTCTGCCAAGGATTCCCCTCAATGCTGTGTTTCCGCGCCTCTGTTTCTACCTGGTACAAACTGTCAGTTTGCCTGCTGACGCTCGCCGTCACCGCATGCAGCCAAGGGGTACGGGAATCCAGCACCGAGGCTGCGGTCAAGACTCAGCCCGGCATCATGCTGGCCATGGCCGACGATGACTATGCCTATCTTGGCGAGGCTCCACTCAAAGATGCACTGGCACGACCCGCCGACGATTTACCGACGCTGCCAACCGTGCGCCCGATCCAGGCCCAAACAATTGCAGCGTTGGATAATCATGGCTGGAGCTATGCGGGTCCAACCGGACCGGAGCACTGGGCAGACCTGCACCCCGAATTTTCGCTGTGTCGCCAGGGACTGTCGCAATCGCCCATCGACATCAGCGCCATCATCAAGCCTCGGGGAACGCCACTGGATTTTCATTACCAGACCAGCCCCCTGCACCTGATCAATGACGGTCGGAATATTAAGGTGGCTTACAATCCGGGTAGCTACATTGTGCAGAATGGCAAGCGGTTTGACCTGAGCCACATTTCTTTCCACGCCCCCAGCGAACACACCATCAGCGGCCGCGCCGCCGATCTGTCCGCCGATCTGGTGCACAAGGCCAGCGACGGCCAACTGGCCATCATATCGGTCCTGTTCAACGAAGGTGAAAACAACGAAGCACTGTCGGCCATCTGGGAATACATGCCCAACAGTCCAGGCGAACACCGCCCGTCCGCCAACATCAACGCATTGGATCTGTTGCCAAAAAAACGTAATTATTACCATTATTTAGGCTCGCTGACCCAGCCACCGTGCACCGAAAATGTCAGCTGGAACATCATGGCCAGCCGTGGCAGTGTCTCTGCCGAGCAGGTCTCACAATACGCCTTTTTATTCCCCAACAGCGCCAGACCAATTCAGCCCATCCGTAACCGGTATGTGCAGCAGTACTGATTGTCGCGGAGCTCGAACAAAAACGAAAAGCAGTTTACTCAGGAATTTATTATAATTTCGTCCATCTTCCCCCTGAACTGACATTACACCAACGCAAGAGGACAACATGGGCATTATTGTTCAACGTGGTCAAATTAGCGCCATTAGCGCTCCGGACAAAGATGGCTCCATCTCGTGTCGCCTGGGCGAACAGGCCGTCAAGGTACATCGAGACCTGGCAGACAAGGTCGCCAATGGCGACGATGTGATGGTCGCTGGTGAAATGAAAGACCAGACACTGCACGCCATGGCCCTGAACAACTTCAGCCAAGGCATGAGTGAACAAATAGATTGCACCAACAACATCCTGTTGATGGGCATAGGCAATATATTGTTCGTGTTTCTGGGCATCATCGGCCTTCAAGGTATCAGCGGCAGCAATATCATCGATAGCGTCGAACTGGTCATTGCTGTCGCCGGATTGGTGTTAGCCGTCATCGCTTATCGCCGTATGGTGCGCATTATTCGCTCAAACAACATTGTGAAATACGTCGAGCTCTAACCGCATCCCAAACGATGAGTTCCATAAAAAAGGGTTAGCCGACGCGGCTAACCCTTTCTGTTTTTTTCAAATGCGGCCCGCTATGGCTTTATGTCAGGCAAGCGCATGTTGGAGTCCTCATACCAGCCGTCATTTGCGTCCAGATGGCAGGCGGCACAATTGCTCTTGCTGCCCACCCTCTTGCTCTTCCAGTACTCGTCTCCGATCTCACTGTGCTTGTGCTTCCAATAGCGCGTTTCAGTAATGGCAATGGGAGCCTGATCCGCCGAAATACTGCGAATCATCTTGTTGGCCGCCTCGGTTTCACCCTTGTCTGCCGAATTGTTCAGCAGAAAATCGGTCACTTCCTGCAACGTCTCACCTTCCAAGGCCAGATCATCACCAAAGTGATCTGATTGCTGCGCCATCAACTTTTGCCAACTACGCGCGGGCAACAGGCTGGGATGAAACGCCATGTGACAATCACCACACTCAGTGCGCCAGGTAGCGTTGTCCGCCAGTTTTTCGTGCGAATAGGGGCGGAATGGCGTTTCTTTGGTTTCCTGCACATAGCCGCGGAAATAATAGGCCGCGCTGGAAAAAACGATGGCCAGCATCAACACCGCCAGTATGCCGAAACGGCTCACGCCCAATTCAGGGGCAGCGTTTTTAACCCCCGTGACCATGGACCAGATCAGGTTTTCTTTGTGCAGGAAACTCTCGACAATCACGCCAGCAATATGCACAAACACCAACAGCAGCATAAATGTGGCAAAGCCTTCGTGCAGTTCTTTGCTGGCAGAACCAACATCGTACGACACCAGATGACGCAACGGCCCGTGACCTTCCTCGCCCCCCAACACCAACATGCCGGTGATGCCTATTCCCAATCCCAAAAAAATCAGCAGGAAAATCGCCCAGCCTCCTGCGGGATTGTGTCCCACATAGCGCTGCGCCTCGCCGTTAAGCAAACCCTTGAGATACGCCGTTACCGATGGCCAGTCGTGAGCGAACGAACGAAACCTCGCAAAACGACTGCCCACCGCGCCCCAAACCAAGCGAAACACCAGCAAACCAAAAAACACATATCCCGCATAGACATGCAGATAAACCAGACGATCATTTTCCGACGATATCCAACCAACGGCGAATCCCAGCACCAGCAGCCAATGAAATACACGTGTCGGCAAATCCCAGATCAGCGCCTTGTGTTGCCCGTGTCCAGCCATGTGTCAGCCTCCGTATTGGCAAATCTTGTCGTCTATTATCGACAGCACAGATAAATTAAATATGAAATTCTCTGCATAATTCCCATAGAAAATTTCCATAAAGTAAGCATAGAATAACTGTACCGTTTTATTTGATGATATCTATGACCTATTCGATACAGTGGTTTAATGATGGAGCCTATCGGTGCTTTTCCGGATTTGTTAGTGGCGATGAATATGTCAAATGCAGTTTCAATCTACATCAGGATCTGCGCTACACCAAAGCTGATTACATCATTAACGATTATCGCCAAGTCATCGCTCATAATCTCGATGAGGTGCATGTGGAGGCCATCAGCACTGCCAACCGGGTTCTGGCCAAAACCAAATCGCAGCTACGCATTGCGCTAATTATTCCACCGAACAATCCGGCCATGCTCGCGCTAGCCAATATTTACATCCAACAAACTGTTGATCTTGCATTTGAATGCCGTGTATTTTTCACCCTGCCGCAAGCCATCGACTGGGCGAGGTATCAGGTTGCCACTGACAGCGTCATTCAGCCACGACAATCTGTCGCCTCATAATTCACGAACAAAAAAGCCGGTGTATGCACCGGCTTTTCAGATCGATCGTTCACTGAACGCTTATTACCAGGAAGAACCCCAACGTGGCTTAGGCATGTACTTGTGCATCGCCTGGCGTTGTTCGGGTGTCAAAATGGCTTCAACACGGTTGCCCGCATCGATAGACAGTTCAATAATTTGGCGACGATAATCAAAGATTTTGGCGTAAACCTTTCCGATCTCCTGAGGGTTACGCACCTTACCACCGTACAGGGTAAACAGTTCGTCAGAGGTGTCTTCAATCTTGTCATCAAGACCCTGAGTTTTCTCGCGCAATTCGCGAGTAATAGCACGAATTTCTTTTTTCTGTCTGTCGTTCAAATCCAGATTCCACACCATACGCAAACGCATGGTCATGTGGCCTTCAGACTCCATTCCACCTTTGTTATCCCAATCACCGCCACCAGACTTATGCGCCGAATGATGGCCGCCCCCCTTACCGCCTTCGGCTCCCCAGCCTTGAGCCGCCATGGCCATCGGGGCACTGACCGTCAGCACCAGCGCAGCCAACATCCCTTTATAGGTAGAACTTTTCAGCTTGCCATTCATTGAAATCCATCCTCCAACATGCCTGTGAAATTAAAATTGTCGTGTTGATCACCAGGGCTATTATCGTGGTTATTGCGCAATTACTTTAATCACAATGTACATTTTTTGCGCAACGGCGAACATACCAATCGATCATCGCCCATCAGTCTATTTAAACACACACCACGCAGCATAGTTCACCAGACACGCCAGCGCCAGTCATCCGCACATTTCTACCAATACACAATCAATCTTAATCAGCTTCGTAAACTTCCTGCACCAACACCCAAGGTGCTACGACGACAGCCCAAAATACCGTGTCGTTATCCACCCAGCGGCGCGCATCTTCTTCACTGGCGCGTACCACTTTGCCTGCACTGGCCCAGACTCCAAGCTGTTTGGCGTCATCACGCACCATCGCTTCGCCGACGACGACCAGATCCAGTTCTGCCGCCACCTTCACCAGCACACCACGCGCAAAATGGCGCTCTAATTCTTTCCAGCCAATTTTGGCTGTTTGTTCATTCAATTCTTGTCGCACTAATTGCTGATGATCACTCATGATCGTTCCTCACCATTACACAGGATAACGTAGACGCTGTTCCACACCGTCCGGAAATAAGCACACACAGTCTTGCCACAACGCCAATTGATGCTTCACCACCAACTGCCGAAGTGCTCCCAGCACAAAGCTCAATGGCACAATGCCTGCGCCGTACTCGCTCAACAATTCCTGCAAGGCAGCCCAATCGGCGGCCTCAATCTCAGATGCCAGCGGTTGCGCGTAGACGTTCAACGCTAGGCTGCGCTGCAACACATCAGCCTGTCCATTCAACGCTGTCATAAACAACAAAAAATATTGCGCGAGATCCGACTCGCCCAGCGATTCCCGCTCATCAAGCCAGGCATCCAAATCGTATTTCGCCTGTGGATCGCGCAACAGCAGGCTCAGCGCAAAACGCTGGTGAAATTGGCGCAACGCCGCCAAATCCGGCGAAGTGCGAATCCATTTCAGCCATTGCCAACGGGCCAAGACACGCTGGATAAATTGGTCATATTGCTGCGAATCGGCCAGTTGCCATTCGTCGATCATCGGCAAGGTCGGGCAAAGTTGCTGTAGATGCTGGGCAAATTTACCCTGCCCGGACTCCAGTTGTTGCTGACCACTGGCATCCATGATGCGCACGCCATGCATCCCGCAACTGGGCGAACCCTTTTTCAGGATATAGCCACTCCACTGATCGCAACGCGTACTGATCTGCCGGGCAAAATCCAGCAGCGCGTCGGTCACATCAAGCTGGGGATTATCGACCCCCTGGACGCGAACATCTTCACCGTGGCGACGCAATTGGATAGGCTTGCGTG
Organism: Gammaproteobacteria bacterium; assembly: GCA_029884425.1. NCBI lineage: Bacteria > Pseudomonadati > Pseudomonadota > Gammaproteobacteria > Gammaproteobacteria bacterium. Next base: position 47,419 of record JAOUHV010000007.1, on the reverse strand, counting down.
GTACACCCAGGCCAATCGCCATTTCCGGGCAAATGACCTCGAACGTCGCCCACTCGCCTATTTCCCGCATGATCTTTGGGTTGTAGCTGTCATCGCCGTCGTAGCGAACCGCATTTCCAGCCAAACAACTGCTTAATCCCAGCGTTAGTTCCATATCTCCCCCAATTTCGGGGCGAAAGTATAGCATGAGCCAACGCCATGACAGCCGGCGGCTGCATGACATATAATCCGTGGCCACCTTAACGCCGACCAAACCTGATGCCCGCCATTGTCCTGAGTACGTTTAACGCCCGCTACATCCACACCGCCATGGGGTTACGCTACCTGCACGCCAATCTGGGCGCACTCAGCAATGACTGCTGCATCCGCGAGTTCACCATCCAGCAACAGCCCACCGACATCGTCGAAGCCCTGCTGGCGTTAAATCCCAAGATCATTGGCCTGGGCACCTATATATGGAATATTGAGCTGACCACCCAGGTTGCCGGCATGCTCAAGCAAGTTCGCCCCGATATCCAGTTGATTCTGGGGGGACCCGAAATCAGTTTTGAGACCGAGCAGCAAACCATATTTCGTTATGCCGATTACGTGCTGTGCGGTGCCGCAGACCATTTATTCCGCGAAGTCTGTGAAGCGATTTTGCTGGAGAACAATCCGCCCACGCAAAAAATCCAGCACGCGCTGCCTGCGGCGCTGGACACCCTGGCCTTACCCTACGCGCTGTATTCGGATGAGGACATTGCCCACCGCATCATCTACGTCGAGGCATCGCGTGGTTGCCCGTTCAAATGTGAATTCTGTCTGTCCGCATTGGACAAAACCGCCAAACCGTTCGACCTGGATTTATTTCTGCGCGAAATGGAACAGTTGTTTGAGCGCGGCGCACGGCATTTTAAATTTGTCGATCGCACCTTTAATCTCAAAATCGCTGCCAGCATCCGCATCATGGAATTTTTTCTGCAGCGGATTGATCAAGGCGTGTTTCTGCATTTTGAACTCATTCCCGATCATCTGCCGGAAGCACTGAAAGAAGTCATCGCCCGCTTCCCCGAAGGCAGTCTGCAATTTGAAATAGGCATTCAGAGCTTTGATCCCAACGTGCAGCAGTTGATCAGCCGCCGTCAGGACAACTCCATGTCCATGGAAAATATCCGCTGGCTGCGCAATCACACCCAGGCACATTTGCATACCGACCTGATCGCCGGCCTTCCTGGAGAAACGTTGCAAAGTTTTGCGAAAAGTTTTGATTTGCTCGCCGGACTCAACCCGCACGAAATTCAGGTCGGCATTTTGAAACGACTGCGCGGTACACCGCTGATCCGCCACACCCAGGAATTTGCATTAAAATTTAATCCCAGTCCGCCCTACAATATTCTGGCAACCAGGGACATGAATTTTGCCACGATGCAGCGCCTCAACCGCTTTGCGCGCTATTGGGACATGATCGCCAATTCAGGCCGGTTTTCGTGTGTCAAACCCATCATCCTGGGTGATGCGCCGTTCGAACGCTTCATGCAACTCGCAGACTGGCTGTTTGCCACCAGCGAGCAAACGCATAAAATCAGCTTGAAACGATTGTTCACCCTTGTCTATCAAGGGCTCACCGAATCACTCAATTTATCCGCAGACGTTGTCTTGCCAGCGATGCTGCAGGATTATGCCAACAGCGGTGAAAAAGGCCTGGCACCTTTCGGTGAGTCACTGCAAAACAACATTAAAAACAAAAAAAGCGCTGGCACATTACAACGCCAAAGCCGACACCTGAACTGAGCAGCACTATGTCACGCTACCGCCCACCACAACCCAAAGCCTCGCCCTACATCACTCGCGACGGCTATCTTGCGCTGGAGCAAGAAGCCAAACAACTCTGGCAACGCCGCACCGAAGTGACCAAAGCCCTGGCCGCCGCCGCTGCCGAAGGTGATCGCTCAGAAAACGCCGAATACATTTATCGCAAAAAAGAATTACGCGAAATTGATCGCCGCATTCGCTATCTGCAAAAGCGCATGCCCGAATTAACCATCGTCGACCGCCAACCGGACAACACCCAGCAGGTATTTTTTGGCGCGTGGGTTACGCTGGAAGATCAGCAAGGCGAGGAAAAAACCTATCGCATTGTCGGCAGCGATGAAATTGATCGCGCCGAAGAAAACATCAGCCTGGATTCCCCCATGGCAAAAGCCCTGCTAAAAAAAATGTTGGATGACGAAGTCAGCGTGCAAACGCCCAGCGGAATTATTCATTTTATTATTGTTGAAATTCGATATTGATCTTGCATAAAAATTTTCCTCGCAGCTAAAACCTTAACTTCCACAATTTTTTCACTCCGTAAAACCGCAGATTTAATTCCAGCTTTGTATATTTTTGTATCAGTCGATCGCCTTTATGGCCTTCGTCATTATGCTGGATTTATACAAGCCGATACTTCTTCTGTTATGCCGCCAAGAAGGCAGGCATGCCCAGCAGAGGTTTCCTATGGACCCAACAAGCAATGAACTGCGACCTATCACTCTTGGCCAGAGTCGATTCCTGGCCATAAATACAATCTTTGCACTATTTGCCTTTAGCTGGCTGCTTAATAACGAACTTGTTCAAGAGGCAACAGCCTGGGTTTCCCTGTTAGCCATTGCCTCCCTACAGCATCTCATTATTAATCATCATGGAAGAAAAAATAATCCTGAAGTTTCGAATTACTACAATCGGGTGTGGCCCATCAGTTACACCGTTATTTCATCTCTTTGGGGAGGACTTATCTGGACCATCTACCCTGCACAGATCACATTGACAACTGAAGTTTCATTACTGGTTTCACTGTCTGCAGTGTCTGTGATGACAATGCAAACCCGTAATATAAAAAATGTATCTTCCATTACCTTGGTCAGTGGACTTCTACCAATCATGGCTTGGCTAGCATCCATAGCAACTCCATCATCCATCGTAATGGTCTGTGGAGTTTTTGGATTTTGCGCACTCATGCTCTGGAACATCAGGGCATCTGCAGAAACATCCATACCCAATGAAAATTATATTGAGAACTTCAACCCAACATCCAAATCAAGTACGGCCAGAACTGATGATCATGTGATTATCAATACTATCCCCGACCTGGTTTTCAAGATCAACCATGCAGGCGACGTGTTATGGGGTAATCTTGCTTTCAATAAATTTATCAATACCAGCGGCTCAGTTAAAAAAGTCAACATTCGAGACCTCCTGACACCTACGGATTCCGCCATTTTTGAAAACGTTGTATCGCGAGCAAAAACATTAGGAAGAACCCGACACGACACTATGCTCAGCAGTAATGACTCCAGCATCCCCTACAACATCACACTGGTATCTGTTGGCAATCATAATGAAAAATCATTCGTCTGTGTTGGCAGAAATCTTTCTGAACGACTTGCGGCAGAAAAAGAACGGACCGAACTTTACATAAAACTTCAACAAGCGCAAAAAATGGAATCCATCGGCCACCTCACTGGTGGAATTGCCCATGACTTCAACAATATTCTCACCAGCATCATCGGCTACTCTCAATTGACCATCCAAAAATCCCAGGTTTTCCAGGACAAAAAACTGGATTTTTATCACAAGCAGATTCTCGAATCCGGACTGAGAGCCAAAGATCTGATTGCGCAACTGCTGTCTTTTAGTCGAAACCAGGAACAAAAACTCGATGAACTCAATCTCAACAAACTGCTAGTAGAAGTCGTGGACATGTTGCGTCCTGTCATCCCTAGCAGCATAGAAATCGATTTTGAGATGGACGACATTCCTTTGTTCGTAAAAGCCAATCCGGTGCAATTCCACCAGGTCATCATGAATCTGTGCATCAATGCCCGGGATGCCATGGATAACAAAGGCAGAATGCACATCGCACTGGCCCAGGTTCGGCATCAGGGAGGATATTGCCAGGCCTGCCATACCCCCTTTGGCGGTGAATACATCGAGTTGAGCATTAGCGATACTGGCCACGGCATCAAGCCCGAACTGATGGAGCACATTTTTGAGCCATTCATTTCCACCAAGGAAATTGGCAAAGGTACCGGCATGGGACTTTCCACTGTTCACGGCATTGTTCACAGCCATAACGGTCACATTGCCGTTGAAAGCACACCCAATGTGGGCACGACATTCCGCATTTACCTGCCCACTCTGGATTCCATTGCAACCTCTCAACCCAACCAAGTATTACGCAAAGCCTCATAGCCCCTAGTGATCGTCGTCGGGCGCTGGTAAAATCCGCCCATGATTTCACTAAACCAACTATCGCTGCGTCGCGGCACCAAGCTGCTGCTGGATAAAACCAGCCTCGTCATCCACAAGGGTTACCATGTCGGTGTTACCGGCGCCAATGGTACGGGTAAGTCCAGCCTGTTCTCACTGGTTTTAGGCAAACTTGAGCCGGACTCCGGCGAATTGACCTTGCCCACCGGATTGAGTATCGCGCATGTAGCGCAGGAAACGCCGGCCACGGACTTTACTGCCCTGGATTACGTGCTTATGGGCGATACCGAATTGGTAAAGTTGCGTCAACAAATTCGTGATGCCGAACAACACGGCAATGCCTCGACGGTCGCCCTGCTCTATCAGCAACTGGAAAATATTGACGGCTACACCGCCGATAGCCGCGCGGCGCAGTTACTTCATGGTTTAGGATTTAACAACGCGCAACTGTCGCAACCCACGCGTGCTTTTTCCGGTGGCTGGCGAATGCGATTAAATCTGGCGCAGGCGCTCATGTGCCGTTCTGATATTTTGTTGCTCGACGAACCCACCAACCACCTGGACCTTGATGCGGTCATGTGGCTGGAGACCTGGCTGAAACAATATCCTGGCACGCTGCTGCTGATTTCACATGACCGCGATTTTCTTGATAGCCTTTGCAGTCACATCGCGCACATTGAACAGCAGCAAATCACGCTATACACCGGCAATTACAGCGCGTTTGAACAAACCCGAGCCACCCGACTGGCGCAGCAACAATCGGCACATGAAAAACAACAAAAAGAAATTGCCCACATTCAAAATTTCGTGCGCCGCTTTGGTGCCAAAGCCACCAAAGCCAAACAGGGACAAAGCCGCTTGAAAGCGCTGGCCCGCATGGAGCTCATCGCTGCAGCCCATGTGGATTCACCCTTTCATTTTGCATTTCGCGAACCCATCAAACTGCCGCAGCCATTACTGCGACTGGACCAGGTTTGCGTTGGCTATGCGAACCAACCGGCGCTGATCAATACGCTCAATCTCACGATTCAACCCGGCGATCATCTGGGACTGCTCGGTGCCAATGGTGCGGGAAAATCTACATTGATCAAAACCATCGCCGGTGATTTGGCCGCCATCAGTGGCAACATCATTCGCGCACAAGATCTGAAGATTGGTTATTTCGCCCAGCATCAGCTCGAACAACTTCGTGCCGATCAAACACCGCTGTGGCACCTGCAACAAATTGACTCGCAGGCGAGAGAACAAGATTTGCGCAATTTCCTCGGTGGCTTTGACTTTATTGGCGACAAAGTGTCCGAGCCAATCGCGCCATTATCCGGCGGTGAGAAAGCCCGTCTCGCGCTGGCACTGCTGGTCTACCAACGCCCCAATCTGTTGCTGCTGGACGAGCCTACCAATCACCTCGATCTGGAGATGCGTCACGCCCTTAATGTGGCTTTACAAGAATTCGAAGGAGCGATGCTCATCGTATCGCACGACCGACATTTGCTGCGCACTCTCACCGACAGCTTTATCCTGGTCGCCGATGGCCGCGCCCAGGCTTTTGAGGGAGATCTGGACGATTACCACAAGCTGCTGCAGAGCCAAAATCGTCAAGCCAATACCGACTCAACCTCACCAGCGGCGGGCAGCAACAGTGCCGCCGCACGCAAAGAACAGAAGCGCCAGGATGCTGAACAACGGCAAAAGCAAAAGCCGCTCAGAGACAAACTACGCGCGATTGAACAAAAATTAAGCAAGCTGCAACAAAAGAAACTGGAACTGGAGCAACAGCTCGCGCAACCAGAAATCTACGACAGCGCCAATAAAAACCGGCTGAAAACCACACTCGCGGAACAAAACCAGTTACTACAGGAAGTTTCAGAATTGGAAAATCAATGGTTGGAAATCAGCGAAGCACTTGAGTAGGATAAGCCATACCACACAAAATCAAATGTAATAGAAGTAATGACAAGTTTTTTTTCTTATGCGACTATTTATTGGCGCTGGGAGCACGTCTGACACATCCGCAGTTTGATGCTTAGGATTAGCATATTGGCACAATTGTTCAGATCAACAATACAGGGACCCCATGATGCAAAAAACGATCTTGATCACCGATGACAGCCTTGTCCTCCGCACCATGCTCGAAGCCATCATTTTAGCGCGCTGGCCAGATTGGAGAGTCTTGCACGCAGAAACCGGGCTTGAGGCACTAGCGATACTGAAAGAACAACCTGTCGATTGTGTTACCGTTGATTTTCACATGCCGGAAATGAATGGCATTACCTTCTTGCAAACAGCCAAAGCCCAATATCCCGACACTGACTTCATTTTTATTACTGCCAATTTGCAAGAAAATCTAACTGAAGCCCTGGAGAGCATGGGGGTAAGCTGGATTCACAAACCAATTACTGCTGGAAATGTCATTAATGCCATAGAAAAACTTGAGCTGAACCATGCAGCAATTGAATGAGATAGAACAGGATCTTCTTGCCGAGCTATTCAACCTGGGTATGGGGCGAGCCGCCAAGTCCTTGTCCATACTCGCCAAACAACCCGTGCAAAGCAGCATCCCCCGCATCACCCTAGAACCTCATCAGAGTTTCATACAAAACCTGCATAACACATCCATGATGTGCTGTGTTAGCCAGGAAGTAAGAGGGTTCTTCAATACCAATTCCATGCTCTTTTTTCCTAAAGAGCAGAGCTACGAACTAGTACGTCTGATGCTGAATCAAGACTTTGCCCGTGAAATGCTGGTTGCGTTACACGAAGATGCTATCACCGAAATTGGCAATGTCATCATCAACGCTTGCATTGGTACTATTTCCAATTATCTAAAAACCAGTTTTGACATCGATATGCCCGTACTAACCTATGACGGACCAGAGAAATTCCTAGACGACTCTGTGAAAAACGGAGTTTTATTAAATGTCGGCATCGAATTATCGCTGCAACACAGTAATATTACAGGTTACCTGCTATTTGCTTTTGGACCTTTCTCCATTGGCGACCTCAAGCAGGCACTTGGCAACACAGTATTAAAAATGGCCCCCTCTTTGGTGTCAAATGTATGACCTCCTCTTCTGCAATTTTCGATAAAGTTTTTCATTCCATCAACGTGGGATTACTCATCGTTGATCATAACTGCTCCATTCGGTACGCCAACCAGTGGTTCAAAAAACATTATCCGTATTCACTCGATGATGCATTGGGAAAACATTTATTAGAGTTATTTCCAGAAGCCAATGACAGCAGGCTCTACTCTGCCATACAAGAATCCCTGAAATCCTCAACGCCGATTTTTTTATCCACGGTCTTTCACGGCTCTCCATTGATGCTCTATCGACACAAAAGCGCACCGCAAGACCCCATCCAACAAGACATTTCCATCCTGCCACTTCACCAGGAAGGAGAGCCCATGTGTCTAGTTCAAATTATTGATGTTAGCTCCAGAACCAATCGGGAAGTTGCGTTACAAAATGAAATCGACAAACGTCTCACTACTGAAAAATCGCTGCAGCAAAGCGAGACTCGACTTAAATCCATTTTGGACAATGCCCCTCTGCTCATTTCACTCAAGGATACCGATGGCAACCTCATATTAACCAACAAGCAATATGACGCGGCTATGAAACTAAGACCCAATACTGCCACTGAAGAACCTGATGGCTCCGGTTTAACCCGCACTGAGAAATGTGCCATCAATTTTCTACAGCCGGTCGAAATAGAGGAAACCGTAGAGCTAAACAACAGCATTACCCGGACTTATCACTCCATTAAGTTCCCAATCCTTGAAGAGGATAGTGTCTCTGCGGTTGGTTCTATCGCCCTTGATATTACCGAACGAAAAGAATCCGAACTGCAGCATCAGATGCTCATCCGGCAGTTGCAGCAAGCACAAAAAATGGAATCCATCGGTCAGCTCACCGGTGGCATCGCACACGACTTCAACAACATCCTCACTTCGGTCCTGGGATACACCCAGCTTAGCCAGGATTGTTTGCGAAGAGGGGGCATCAATAAAATTGAGGATTACCTCACTGAAGTCTACAGTGCGGCAACCAAAGCACAAAAATTGGTCAAACAAATGCTCGCTTTTAGTCGTGGCCAGGAAATACGGTCAGAAAAAACCGACGCTGGTGCAGTATTGGATGATGCTATCTCACTGTTAAAACCCACGCTTCCTGCCAGTATCATACTGAATACAACTGTCACAGAAGGCCCGCATACGGTTCAGGCTCACTCGGTTGCCCTTGGCCAAGCAATATTAAATTTAGCCATCAACGCCCGCGATGCTTTGCACAACAAGGGAAACATTTCCATCGAATTGAAGCATACCGTCATCGAAAACCAGTATTGCGCTTCCTGCCACGAACATATCGGCCGAAGAAATTACGTTAGCATCCAGATTAGTGACAATGGTCCCGGCATTGATGCAGCACAAAAAGATCGGATTTTTGAACCCTTTTACACCACCAAACCGGTAGGCAAAGGTTCGGGCATGGGCCTGTCCATGGTTCATGGCATTATTCATAATTTTGGTGGACACATTCTGTTGCACACGCCACCAGAGGGCGGAACCAGCTTCCAGTTGCTGTTGCCGATGATCGAAGCCAGCCAGGAAATCGATGTCGAAAATGCTGTTGTTGTGTAGCGCTGCCGCGAAAAGCGCCGAGCAGACGATGATATGACTATTTTAGAAATGGATTGTGCAGGCGTTCTTTACCGAACGTAGACATTGGACCATGGCCCGGCACGAATGACACGTCATCACCCAGTGGCAACAATTTGTGCTTGATACTGTGAATCAGCGTATCGTAGTCGCCACCGGGAAAATCGGTACGACCGATGGAGCTTTGAAACAGCACGTCACCGACAAACGCGAGTTGATTTTCTCGATGATAAAAAACCACATGCCCCGGCGTATGACCCGGCGTGTGCAGTACCGACAACACCTGCTCACCCACTTGCACCGTGTCGCCATCATTTAACCATTGGTCCGGCAGAAACGGCGCGAGATCCTCAAAACCAAACATCTGCGCCTGTTGCCCCAGTGCTTGCAGCCAATAGGCATCCGCCGAATGAGGACCTATAATCGGCACACCAAATCGATCCGCCAGCAATCGCGCAGCGCCCACATGATCCAGATGACCATGTGTCAGCAAAATTTTTTGTAAGTTCGTCGCAGACTTTTGCAGCGCATCTACCAAGCGATCAATATCCCCACCGGGGTCGACAAACGCCGACACAGCCGTTTGTGGACACGAAATCAACGAACAGTTTTGCTGATAAGGGGTAACAGGAATAATTTGGTATTGCATCAGGCGTCAGTTTGTTTCGAGCGTTTTTTTACTTTGCGCTTGAGCAGAAACATCGCAATAAACAATCCCGCGATAAAAACAAACCCAATCACCTCGACCAGCATCAAAATGCTGCCCAGCCCCGAATTCTGCATCAGGGCATGGCCTTGAGCTTGCGATCCATGAAGAACGTAGCGAAGGGCACGATTCCGGACACAAACACCAGGAACGAAAACTTGTCAGACCACTGCCGCTCGTTGCTCACCTTCACCAGCAGAAACGCAAATGCAATAAACAGTAAACCATGGACCCAGCCGGCCAGCTTGACCGCCTCAGGTATGCCATAGATATGCTTCATCGGCATTGCCACGAACAGCAGCAACAAAAAAGAAATCCCTTCGAGCAGAGCAATCTTGCGGAACAACCCAAGCATAAAAACACCCGTAACTGTTTGATTTGACTACTTCCCATCGCAAAAACCGCGCATCCATGGGAACACCGCCGACCATTCTACTCCTGCCTTGGCAGATGTCCAACCGCTTCATTCCGCAGCGTCATTGATCGCCAACTGCCGTCAAAGGCAGCTGATAGATCGCGTACTCCACCCCTTCGGTTTCATCGTCATTGGCTGCCTCGTCAAACTCCATTCCGGTGCGCCGGGCAATGCGCGTGCTCACACTCATCATGGAACTGATATGAAGAGCAATACTGTCGCATCCTTCTCGCAGCGCACGACACATGCATTCTTTGGCCAGCGCCTTGTCGACGCCACTGCCAAGCTGCTCTGGGTCCACCACCAGCATTCGCACAATCGGGGTTCTGGTCGAAAAAATTCCGGTTCGCTCCATGTTAGCGGGCACATACCCCACCGTCCCGACGATCCGCTGCTGTTTGGTCGCAACGACAATCTGCATGCTGTCAGACAGCGAGGAGTAGTGCTTCATCTTGTCTGCACCTTCAGGTAACTCGTGGTAAATCGCTTGGTGTTGCTCAATCGCCCTGACCGCCAAGGCATCCAGCTGCAAGGCGTCATCCCGATGATAGTCTCTGATTTCAAACATATTTTTGCCCAATCCGTTGAGATTTGAGTAAGCGTCCAGGCTGTGCCGATCAAACTTCCATCGTTCTGATCTGCGTCAACCGACACCGCCTGCAACGCCACTTGAGCAGTGACCGCTGCGACAACACCTCAAACCCTTTGAAATAACCATGCCAATAAAAGGCGTATATTGAACAGGTGTTTAATCCCGGATGCAAGCCAACCCCGTGAGCTTGGCTAGTTTTTGTGCTCGCCTTGATTCGGCAACGCGACAGATGGCTTGTTGAAGCAGAGAAAAATCAGTCGTCCACCCTCCCGCGCATTTTTTTCACTTCTCCCCGCTTGCTCTTGCTGTCCATTCGCCGTTTCTGCGAACTGCGGGTGGGCTTGGTTGCCCTACGGGTTTTCTGCACCACCGTTGCCTGCTCGATTAACTCTTTGAGCCGCAGCAGCGCATCCTCTTTATTCTGCAACTGACTGCGATGCTCCTGCGCCTTGATGACGATAACGCCATCCTTGGTGATGCGCTGATCACTGAACGCCAGCAATCGCTGCTTATACAATTCTGGCAAAGAGGAGTGAACGATATTGAAGTGTAATTGCACCGCGCTGGAGGTTTTATTGACGTGCTGACCACCCGCCCCCTGGGCGCGAATGAAGCTCCACTCCAGTTCGTGGTCAAAGATCATCACTTTGTTGGAGATTTTCAGCACGGATTGGACACTTCGATCAGATTACGGAAATTTTGCGGACATAAAAAAAGCCGACCTAGAGGTCGGCTTTTCAGAAAATGGGGTGGCTAATGGGGCTCGAACCCACGACAACCGGAATCACAATCCGGGGCTCTACCGACTGAGCTATAGCCACCATAAACTTATGGCGCGCCCGGCAGGATTCGAACCTGCTACCCTCGGCTTAGAAGGCCGATGCTCTATCCGAGTGAGCTACGGGCGCAATGTTTAAACCTGCGAGGTGTAAAAAAAAGTGGTCGGGGTAGAGAGATTCGAACTCCCGACATTCTGCTCCCAAAGCAGACGCGCTACCAGACTGCGCTATACCCCGACGTTTTCGGCCTACCGGCCTGTGCTGTAAAGCGGGGCAAATGATAGGTCGCATTCGGGTTGAGGTCAATGAAAATATTCGCCTTTTTTCACAAAATCAGCGCGTTCGATCAAAACAGCGTCAATTTTTTGTTTAGAGTCTTGGCCTTAGGTCATTGCCATGCGAAACTATGGGCCTTTTCGCCCATCCACCGTTACAATCGCACTTTTTATCCAGGATACACCATGGCAAAACTTATTGATGGCAAAGCAATTTCTCAAAAAATCCGGGAACAATTGGCAGAGCGGGTACGCGCTCGCATTGCGGCCGGCAAATCAGCCCCTGGCCTGGCCGTCATTCTGATCGGTGAAGATCCTGCCTCCAAGGTTTATGTCCACAATAAGGAAAATGCCTGCAAAGACGTCGGCATCATTTCCACCTCGTATCGCTTGCCCGCCAGCACCAGCGAAGCGGAATTGCTCAAGCTAATTGATGAACTGAATCTGGACAACTCCGTCCACGGCATTCTGGTTCAGGCACCGCTGCCCGCGCACATCAATTTTGAGAAAGTAATCGAGACCATCCGCCCCGAAAAGGATGTCGATGGTTTCCATCCCTATAACATTGGCCGACTGGCCACCCGTTCGCCAACCCTGCGCTCGTGCACACCGTTTGGCGTGATGAAGCTGCTCGAATTTGCCGGCATCACTGCCAAGGGCAAACATGCCGTGGTGGTGGGTGCCTCCAACCACGTCGGCCGCCCTGTGTCGCTGGAATTGTTGCTGGCAGGCGCCACAGTCACGACCTGTCACCGCTTCACCACCGACCTGGCTGGGCACGTGGCACAGGCCGATATTCTGGTCGCCGCCGCCGGCAAACACCGCCTGATCAAAGGTGAATGGATCAAGGAAGGCGCGGTCGTGATCGACATCGGCATTCATCGCCTGGAATCTGGCAAGCTGGAAGGTGACGTGGATTTTGCGACTGCCGAAAAGCGCGCCGGCTGGATTACCCCCGTCCCTGGCGGCGTCGGCCCGATGACCGTCGCCATGTTGATGTACAACACGGTTGAAACCGCCGAAGCCAATTTTTCATAAAAATTCCCGTATGGTCTGCGCCACCACTGGCGCAGACAAAATCCGAATATGCCCCAAGCCATCGGTTTGCACCAACTGCGAACCAGGCCAATGCTGCTGCAAGGCACTGGCTTCGGCCAGGGGCACAATACCGTCCTGTCTGTCGTGAATAATCAGCCCTTGCGCCTGACACTGGGCCACGTTATTCAGTGGCGCAATCCGCTGCCACCAGTGCGCCCCCATGCGTCGTGCCAGTAATTTTTCAAACGCCTGCAAGGTTGCTTCACTGAGCGCCAGTGGTCGCACAAACTCGTCAAATCGCGCAAGTGGATAGGCCGAAGGGCTGATCGCCACCATTTTGTCGAACCGAACCCCAAACTCTTTGTGCGCCAGCAACACCGCGCCCACGCTGTACGAGTGCGTCACCACCGCCCGAATGCCGCCGACGCTGGCCGCAACATTCGCAAACGCCTGCGCCATCTGTAACACCGTGCTGTGACGGCCACCGGCATCGCCATGAGCCGGCGCGTCAAACGCCAGACTTGGAATGTCCGCAGCAGACAATTGCTGACCAATAAATGCCATCTGACTGGCGCGCCCACCCCAACCGTGTAGCAGCAACACGGGCTGACCTATCCCCGGCCAGCAATATCCCGGAAGCTGACCACAAGGCGTATCCCACACGCACCGATCAGCCTCCGTCAGCCACGGCAGTTCGTGCGATTTGATACTCAACGAGGCCACCTTGAACCACCTCGCCATCATCAATCGCGCGGCGCGATCGGGGTTGCGAACGTCCAGTTTGGCCAAACAATCTCGCCAACGGAAAGCCGAAAGGCTTTTTTTGCTCATTTTCTGACCTTTACCGCGACAAATTGCGCCTTCTATTTAAAAAAATTGCCGTTTTGTGGTAGCTTATCCGCTTTTGCCACCGCCGCATATTTTTGCGCGGCAGACCCTATCGATATTTGAAGTGATGACAATGGAAAAGAAAAGCAGCTACACCCGGGAAGAGCTTTTACAATGTGGGCATGGGGAGCTGTTTGGCCCTGGTAACGCACAACTGCCACTACCGCCGATGCTTATGTTTGATCGCATTACCGTCATCAACGAGGACGGTGGCAAATACGGCAAAGGCGAAATCGTTGCCGAATTGGACATAACTCCCGATCTGTGGTTTTTTGCCTGCCACTTTGAAAACGACCCAGTTATGCCCGGCTGTTTGGGACTGGATGCCATGTGGCAGCTGGTCGGCTTCTATCTGGGTTGGATCGGCGGCCCAGGCCGTGGTCGCGCCCTAGGTTCAGACGAAGTAAAATTTACAGGTCAGGTTACCCCCAAAGTTAAAACGGTTACCTACCGAATCAATCTCAAACGCGTTATCATGCGTAAACTTGTGATGGGTATTGCCGACGCCAGCCTGGAAGCAGATGGTAAAGAAATTTATACCGCCAACGGCTTGCGCGTAGGGCTGTTTACCTCCACTGATGACTTCTAAAGGGGATCAAGTTGAGACGTGTAGTAGTCACCGGAATCGGAATTGTTTCCAGCATTGGCAATAATGCCAGTGAAGTCGCCGATTCCCTCAAAAATGGTAAATCCGGCATCGAGTTTTCGGAAACCTATGCAGAAATGGGTTTTCGCAGCCATGTGCATGCACCGGTCAAAATAAACGTTGAAGAACTCGTTGATCGCAAACTATTGCGCTTCATGGGGGACGCAGCGGCCTACGCATATATTGCGATGGATCAGGCGGTCAAGGACTCAGGTCTGGGCGAGGATCAAGTGTCCAACGTCCGTACAGGTTTGATTGTCGGCTCTGGCGGTGGTTCCACCTCCAACACCGTGGTGTGTGCCGATACCCTGCGTGAAAAAGGCATTCGTCGCGTAGGTCCGTACATGGTGACCCGGACGATGGGTTCGACAACCTCGGCTTGTCTGGCCACGCCATTCAAAATCAAGGGCGTTAACTACTCCATCAGCTCCGCGTGTTCAACCAGTGCTCACTGCATTGGCAACGCAATGGAACTGATCCAGATGGGCAAACAGGACGTGATTTTTGCCGGTGGCGGCGAAGAACTGGACTGGAGCATGTCGGCCATGTTTGACGGCATGGGTGCGCTATCTTCCAAGTACAACGAGGCTCCCGCAACCGCATCACGCGCATACGACGCCAATCGCGATGGTTTTGTGATCGCCGGTGGCGGTGGCATGTTGGTTCTTGAGGAACTGGAACACGCCAAAGCCCGTGGCGCGAAAATCTACGCTGAACTGGTAGGCTACGGCGCAACGTCCGATGGTTACGACATGGTTCAACCCTCCGGCGAGGGCGCGGTGCGCTGCATGCAGCAGGCGCTGGCTACGGTCGACACCCCGGTGGATTACATCAATGCCCATGGCACGTCCACACCTGCTGGCGACATGAAAGAACTTCAGGCCGTGCGCGAAGTTTTCGGCAACAAGGTTCCGAAGATTTCCTCCACCAAGTCACTGAGCGGTCATTCGCTGGGCGCAGCGGGTGTGCACGAAGCCATCTACTGCTTGCTGATGATGGCAGGTGATTTTATCGCTGCGTCCGCCAACATCACCGAGCTGGATCCCGAAGCTGCTGGTGTGCCCGTGGTTCGCGAAACCATCACCAACGCACGACTGAACACCGTGTTGTCCAACAGCTTTGGCTTTGGCGGTACCAATGCCAGCCTGGTCTTCCGTCGCTTCGAGGCATAAACGCCTCGTGTGACAGACCAACAAAAAAGCCCGGCAAATGCCGGGCTTTTTTATGCGGGTTCGTATCGCAACAATCAAGAATGCTGCGATCCCTTGCCAATCAGCTGCAACAAATCAGTCGCTTCCTGTTGTTGCTTTTCAGTGCCGTCTTCCAGCACCGCTCTCAGTAAATCTTCGGCGCGTTTGTCCTCGTCCATTTCCAGATACGCTCGCGCCAAGTCCAATTTACTACCTACTTCATCATCTAACAAATACACGGAATCTACATCCTGCTTGAGTGGCTCAAGATTATCCGAATCCTGAAGTTCGGCCACACCAGTTTTTCTATGCGGTTCGTCGTCCAGACCAACCTCTTCCAAGGCTTCGCGAATCGCGCGAAAATCCTCATCACGTGCCTGCGCAACTTCGCTCTGCGGCTGACCAGGAACCAGTTCGGTCACCACATCCGGCCGCCACTCCAGCTCCTCATAGTCCGATGCCGCTGGCGTCTCCGACTCCTGAGCCACAGGCTCTGAAACAGGCTGCTCAAATGCTTCGACCGGGAACTGGGTCGTTGCCGATCCTGGCGAAACCATATCCACAGGGATATAGCCTGTGCTGCGTTCTTCCTGCAGCACTTCATCCAAGGCGGACGCGATGGACTCCAGCTCACTCAGCAAGGCAACGCTGTCTTCTTCTTGCAGCACGGCGACGTCGCCCTTATCGCGCAAGTCACCCAATGACAAATCCGCAATGTGGCTGTCCGCTTGTGAATGATGATCCACCAATGCCATTGCCGGATCCACAAATTGACTACGCTGCTGCGACGGCTCAGACTCGTGATCATCAAACAACGGGTTGCTGCTGTGCAGGTGGCGACTGTATTCCAGCACCGCCTGCCACATGGGGTGATGTTCATTGCCACCCAGCGCAGCAAACATCTCCTCGGCTTCTTCCTCAAACGCATCGGCATTTCGCAACAAGGCCAACACTTCCAGTCGTTTCAAGCGCAAGGTCAGCGCATCGGGCTCACGCTCCAATGCGGCATTCAGCACTTCCTTGGCCTTATCGTATTTTTCGTAGGCAATGTACAAATCGGCTTCGGTCAAGGCATCCACAGCAGAGGTTTTCACCTCGCCCACTTCAACCATTTTGCCTTGGGCAAAATCGCCTAATGGTTCACTGTCAGCCGCATTGCTGGCAGCAATCGTTGAATGCTCAAGTTCGGAATCCTGCGCAACCTCTGTCAGCGCACCCTCGGGAACAAACTTGCTGTCCTGCGGGCGAAAATCGCTGTCTTGCTCATCGCTGGCAAGCTTGGCAACTTGTTTGTCAAAATCATCCAGGGATTGCTCACGCTTGCGATTGCGGCCCAACATCCAAGCCAACAACATCACCAAAAACACGACCCCGCCGAGCGTCGCCAGAACCAGCGGGTCACGCCAGATACTGGGTTCTGCCACTTTCTCGTTGGCAGCCTTGTCTGACAGTGGCTGATCCTGTTGCGGCGTATCCAGACTCAGCAGCGGGTCTCCCGCTTGTGCATCCGGTGCAGGCTGGGCACGCAACATTTCCAGTTCCTGATCCTTCAGCGCAATCAGGCTTTGCATCGCCGTCATCTGTTCCTTGAGCGCATCCAGGCGAGTCCGCAGCTCTTTGTTTTCTTCTTTGGCGGCCGTCACACTTTCGCGCGACATAGCCAACTGATTGGTCAGCTCATTAATTTGTTTTTCCAGGTGCTGGATTTCACTGGCAACCGCCGCACGGGATGCATCGTCACCTTCGGGGGCCACCAATTCCAGGCGTTTTTGCTGTACCGGAGCTGCCCCAGTGCCCTGCCCACTGCCCGACTGATCGCCAAGCAATTTGCCACTGGCCGAGCCACTGGCAACGGCAGAGTTCGCCTGCAACTGACGGCGATATTCCAACCAGGTTTTGTTCTGTTTGGCAATCTCTAGCATCGCTTCGCGCGAACCAAACATCCGCACCGCGTCCTCGCTGCTCAGGCGAAGGATCGAACCTTCCTTGAGCATGTTGACGTTGTCACCGAAAAACGCGTCGGGATTTTCCTTAAGCAACGCCAGCATCATCTGATTCACCGACACGTCGCTGGGTCGCGCATCGTTGGCAATATTCCAAAGCATCTGGCCTTTTTTGACCGGACCTTTTTGCAGACGGAATTGACCAGCGCCAGATGCTGCAGCTGTTTGCGCCGACGTTGGTGCAACCGCGACCACCGGCGAAGACGCAACTGGCTCAGCCGCCGCTGGAGCGGAAGGTGCAACATCAGCGGCTGGCGGAGGCGTCGTCACTACGCGCGACGGTACAACCTCTGGTGCCACCACTGGTGCAGTCGCAGAACCACTTTGAAACACCGGCGGATCGAGCAGCACGGTAAATTCGCGGAAGCTGCGCCCTGTACCCCAATCCACATCAATCAGAAAATTTAAAAAGGGTTCAGCAACCGGTTTCTCCGTGCTGACCACGATGACGTAACGTCCATCCTTGAGCTTTTGCACATTGAATTTCAACTGCTCCAGCAACTCGGTACGTTGCAACCCCATGCGGGTAAACAACGCACGATCAGCCAGATTCACCCGCACATAATCCAGTTGCTGTGGATCAATATCCAACAATTCAATTTGTGCCTGCAGCGGTTGCTGCAGGGTGGATTTCACCTGAATATTGCCCATGCCCAAAGCAGAAGCTGCTCCAGGCAACAGCAACGCAGAAAGCGCAAATCCCACCAGGGATTTGCGCCACAAAAATTTCTTGCGAGTTTTAAAACAATCCATGCAGCTGTTTACGTCCTCAAACAAACCTACTAAAGGTATTTGTCGATCAGCAGCTCCGCAATCTGAATACTGTTGAGCGCCGCACCTTTACGAACATTATCTGCAACAACCCAAAGATTCAAACCTTTTGGATGAGAAATATCTTCGCGAATACGTCCGACGTAGACCGGATCATTGCCCGCTGCCTCAGTCACTGGCGTGGGATAACCACCCGCTTCACGCTTGTCCATCAACACGATGCCAGGAGCGGCCTCGAGCAGATCGCGCGCCATCAGCGTAGTGATTTTTTCACGGGTCTCAATGTGTACCGCTTCCGAGTGGCCAAAAAATACCGGCACGCGCACTGCGGTCGGATTCACCTGAATCTGGTCGTCTTCCAGAATTTTTCTGGTTTCCCACACCATCTTCATTTCTTCGCGGGTGTAACCATTATCTTGGAAGACATCAATGTGCGGCAAGCAGTTAAACGCAATTTGCTTGGGGTAGACTTCGCAGGTAATGCTCTTGCCGTTGAGCAAAGTAGCTGTTTGCGAGGCCAGTTCTTCAATCGCTTCCTTGCCGGTACCAGACACCGCCTGATAGGTCGCCACGTTGATGCGAGTGATACCCACGGCATCGTAAATTGGCTTCAACGCCACCAGCATTTGGATGGTGGAGCAATTTGGATTGGCGATAATGTTGCGATTGGTGTACTGCGCCACCGCATGAGGATTCACCTCGGGCACCACCAGCGGAATATCGTCTTCCATGCGGAATTCGGACGTGTTGTCGATGACCACACAACCTGCTTCAGCCGCCTTGGGCGCAAACTCGCGAGAGATTGAACCACCCGCAGAAAACAAACCAATTTGTACCTTGCTGAAATCAAAATCCGCCAGATTTTCCACGGAAACGTATTTGCCTTTGAACTCAACGCGTTTACCCGCAGAGCGCTCGCTGGCCAACAAATACAATTTGCCCACGGGGAAATTGCGCTGTTCCAGGATGGAAATCATCGCCTCGCCTACCGCTCCGGTCGCGCCGACGACAGCCACATCGTATGTCTTCGCCATGTTACTTTTTCCTTTTTGCGTTACAGCAAATCAATCTTTGTCGTTTGAAAAATTACCGCCGCGTGCGCAGCTGGCACTGTGCTCATCATGTAAACCGGACGAAATATCTTTCCACATGTCGCGTTTAAGGTGGGACACCACTGCATCACCCATAGCGGAGGTATTCACTTTTTGCGTACCTTCGGTGTAAATGTCCGCAGTACGAATGCCGGCATCCAGCACTTCTGACACCGCGCGATCCACTCGATCTGCCAAATCGCCGCGATCCAGCGAATAACGCAACATCATCGACACGGACAAAATCGTCGCCAGCGGATTGGCAATGCCCTTGCCAGCGATGTCTGGCGCAGAACCGTGAATCGGTTCGTACATGCCCTTGCCTTCTGCATTCAGCGACGCCGATGGCAGCATACCAATCGAGCCGGTCAGCATCGCCGCGCAATCGGACAAAATATCACCGAACATATTGGTGGTAACCACCACGTCGAACTGCTTTGGCCAACGCACCAACTGCATCGCGGCGTTGTCCACGTACATGTGGCTCAACTGAACTTCCGGGTAATCCTTGGCCACTTCAGTCATGACTTCACGCCACAACTCGGTACACTCCAGTACGTTGGCCTTGTCGATGGAGCACACTTTCTTGTTGCGCTTCATCGCAATTTCAAACGCAGAACGACCGATGCGACGGATTTCTGATTCGCTGTAAACCAGTGTGTTGTAGCCTTGGCGCTCACCATTTTCCAGGGTGCGCACACCGCGTGGCTGACCAAAATAAATACCGCCGGTCAATTCACGCACAATCATGATGTCCAAGCCAGCAACTACTTCAGGCTTCAGCGTGGAAGCACTGGCCAGTTGTGGATACAAAATCGCCGGACGCAGGTTGGAAAACAACTGCAGATTGGAGCGCAGTCCCAGCAGACCTTTTTCAGGGCGCACGGAAATATCCAGCGACTCCCACTTGTAACCACCGACCGCACCCAGCAGGATTGCGTCAGAAGCCTTGGCCATTTTCAGCGTTTCTTCGGGCAGTGGCGTGCCCGTCGCGTCGTACGCCGCACCACCTACCAAACCGTGGGTCAATTCCACATCCAGACCAAAATCCGCCTGCAGGCAGTGAATCACCTTCACGGCCTCGTCGACAATCTCGGTACCAATGCCGTCACCGGGCAATACTAAAATCTTCTTTGTCATCTGTGCTACCTGTTACTGTAATACGCTTATGCAAACAACCACGGCGCGACGACCTTGCGGCGCTGCTCGTAAGCTTTGATGTCATCCACATGCTGCAAGGTCAAACCGATATCGTCCAAGCCATTGAGCAAACAATGTTTACGGAATGGATCAACCTCAAACGGAATGGCGTCACCATTGGGTCTGACAATGGTCTGTGCCGCCAAATCGATATTCAACCGATACCCTTCGCTGGCATAGGTTTCCTTGAACAAACTGTCCACGGTTGCTGCATCCAATTTAATCGGCAGAATACCATTTTTGAAACAGTTGTTATAGAAAATGTCCGCAAAACTCGGGGCGATAATCGCGCGAAAACCGAAGTCTTCCAAGGCCCAGGGCGCGTGTTCGCGACTGGAGCCACAGCCGAAGTTTTCCCGGGCAAGCAAAATGCTCACGCCCTGGTAACGAGGCTGATTCAACACGAAATCCGGGTTTTTGGGACGGCCGCTGTTGTCAGCGTCAGGCTCGCCACGATCCAGATAACGCCACTCGTCAAACAAGTTAGGTCCAAAGCCACTGCGCTTGATGGACTTCAAAAACTGCTTGGGAATAATGGCATCCGTATCCACGTTGGCGCGATCCATGGGCGCCACCAAACCATTTAACTGGGTAAACGCTTTCATCCGATTTCTCCTAGTTCATCTTGCGCACGTCAACAAAGTGCCCAGCAATCGCTGCGGCAGCGGCCATCGCCGGACTCACCAGATGCGTGCGTCCGCCCTGCCCCTGACGGCCTTCGAAGTTGCGGTTGGAGGTAGAGGCACAACGCTCACCCGGTTCCAGACGGTCGGCGTTCATCGCCAGGCACATGGAGCAACCCGGCTCACGCCATTCAAAACCGGCCTCGACGAAGATTTTGTCCAAACCTTCTTTTTCCGCCTGCGCTTTCACCAAACCAGAACCTGGTACCACCAGCGCCTGTTTGATATTGCCCGCGACCTTGCGCCCCTTGGCCACTTGCGCCGCGGCGCGTAAATCTTCAATCCGCGAGTTGGTGCAAGAACCTATGAAGACTTTGTCTACCGAAATCTGCTCGATCGGCGTGTTAGCCTGCAAACCCATGTAGGTCAGCGCCTTTTCCATACCATCGCGCTTGACTGGATCGGCTTCTTTGCTGGGATCGGGCACCTTGTCATCCACGTAGACAACCATCTCAGGCGACGTTCCCCAGGTCACTGCGGGGCGAATGCTGGCCGCGTCGATGCGAACCACCGCGTCAAATCTGGCATCGGCGTCAGAGTGCAATTCGCGCCACAATGCCTCTGCAGCAGGCCATTGTTGTTCGGTAGGCGCATAGGGGCGACCTTTAACGTATGCCAAGGTTTTGTCATCAACCGCCACCAAACCTGCGCGCGCTCCGGCTTCGATGGCCATGTTGCACACGGTCATGCGACCTTCCACGCTCAACGAACGAATGGCACTGCCGGCAAATTCGATGGTGTAACCAGTGCCGCCTGCAGTGCCAATTTCACGAATAATTGCCAACACCACGTCCTTGGCGGTCACACCCGCGCCAAGCTCGCCATCGACGCTCACCAACATGTTCTTGGCTTTTTTCTGAATCAAACACTGGGTGGCCATGACGTGTTCGACCTCGGACGTGCCTATACCAAACGCCAATGCACCAAACGCCCCGTGGGTCGCGGTATGGGAATCACCACACACCACCGTCATGCCCGGCAAGGTAGCACCCTGCTCCGGTCCGACAACGTGTACAATCCCCTGGCGGATGTCATCCATCTTGAATTCGGTAATACCGAACTCAGCGCAGTTGGCGCCCAGGGTCTCTACCTGGGTGCGCGATACCGGATCGGCAATACCCACGCTACGGTCGGTCGTCGGCACATTGTGATCTGGGGTCGCCAAATTGGCGCTCACCCGCCAGGGTTTGCGACCTGCCAAACGCAAGCCCTCGAAAGCCTGCGGCGAGGTCACTTCGTGAACCAACTGACGATCGATGTACAGCAACGCAGTTCCATCCGCGTCAGTGCGCACCACGTGAGCGTCCCATAACTTGTCGTATAAGGTTTTACCAGCCACGGCGTTCTCCTGTATTCAGTTCCAAATTAGATGGAGACAGCATAATCGCTTGACATCCATTACACAAATTCATATTTTTCATAAAACCAATTCCATTATGGAATACATGAATGGACATCCACTCCCTGCAGGCTTTTATCAAGGTCGCTGAAACCGGCTCGTTTTCCGAAGGTGCCAAGGCGCTGTTTCTTACCCAGTCTGCGGTCAGCAAACGGGTGTCGCAATTAGAGGATGAACTGGGCCGGCGGCTGTTCGATCGCATTAATCGCCAGGTAGTGCTCACCCAGGCTGGCAGCGTCCTGCTACCCTACGCACGCGGCATTTTGACGCAACTGGGCGACAGCAAACGCGCCCTGGAGCAGCTTTCCAACCAGGTCAGTGGCTGGCTAAGTCTGGCCACCAGTCATCACGTGGGTCTGCATATTCTCCCCCCCATCCTGCGCCAGTACACCCAACGCTACCCGCTGGTGGAGCTGGATTTACACTTTCTGGATTCGGAATCCGCCTGTCAGGCCGTGGAAGACAACCGCATAGAGCTGGCCGTGGTAACTTTGCCATTGCAGGCACCGCCAGCGCTCATCACCACCCCGCTATGGGACGACACCTTGCACATTGTGGTCGCCAAAGACCATCCCCTGGCGCGAGAGGCTTTCACACCCGAGCAACTCAGCCTCTACCCGGCAATCCTGCCCCCACGTACCAGCTATACCCATACGGTAGTCGAACGCGCCCTGTTGCCACTGGGCATCAGCCTCAACACCCGCCTGTCGAGCAATTATCTAGAAACGATTAAAATGATGGTCAGCGTCGGCCTGGGTTGGAGCGCCTTGCCGCAGCGCATGCTCAGCGATGATCTGCAGGTACTATCCATTCCCCAATTTGATGCTCATCGCCAATTGGGTGTCGTACAACACCACCAGCGCACGCCAACCAATGCGGGGCATTGTCTGCTACAACTGCTGCGCGAGTTTTCCGAGCACACATAAAAAAACCGCCATTTGGCGGTTTTTTTATGTGGATGGAACAAGTCTTAAAATGAATCCGATTCACCGAAGTCCTGAAAATCATCCATATACTCGTCCATCATGGTGTCCCACTCATCCGTAATTTGTACGGATTCTGGCTCACGATATGTCAAATCCGCATGCAATTTATCTTCTAGCTCATCAGCCATCCGTTCTTCTTGCTCAATAATTTCTCTCAGCGCTCCCATAACTCTCCTCTTTGCAACTCATATTAACTTTGACATAGGTGGGAATCGGCCAATGAGATGTGGTTTTTAGGATTTTCTTTCAAAAAACGTGATCGGACTCTCACGTAAAACCTCCTGCCACTGAATGCATAGCCTTCAGGTTGGCTGAACACAGGATTCCAAAAGATGAAACCGCATCCGCTGACAAAAAATAAGCAAGTCCCGCAACAACTGATTAATCTGATATTTTTCGTTGCGTTGATACATTTTGCTATTTGGATAGTCGTACTGAGGAAGGAACCGATACTCTCCTTGGCACGCAATGACTTCGACCAAATGCGCATCGTGATACATCCGCAGCTGTAAATCGCAAGCAGGCATACCGAGGATTTTTCGAGTAGGAACAAGGCTAAGAGAAATAATGCTTGTGTATTTAAAACTTTCTTCCAGTTGATAGCGTAAAACCAGCGTATTATTTTCACTGACCGCTTCAGCGTAGCTCAGACGGCTCAAGGTTGGAAAGCAGGCTTTAAGCCGCTGATAATTTTCTTCGTACAGCGGCGTCGAATTCGTTAGTACCTTTCGTTGTATTGTCGCAGACATATGCAAACCTAACTTTCACTACATATTCGTTGTATCGGCTTGCCAAGGATGTTATTACACGATGGTAAGCTATTCTATTACCCAATCTTTCAAGCGAGCACGCAAGCGTATCATCGCCTGACTCAACAACTGGCTGATCCGGGACTCACTCACACCAACCACTGAACCAATCTCACGCAAATTTAGTTCCGAATCATAATACAACGTCACTACCATTTTTTCACGCTCTGGCAAACTGGCAATGGCCTCGATCAAACGAGCGCGAAAACGTTCGTCCTGCATGTCATCCAGTGGACCATTAATCCGTGCTGCAATACTGTTTTCCAGAGCCTCTTCATCAACGCCCAATTCCTCGAATGCAAACATTCTGGCACTGCTGGAATCCTGAAGAATTTTGTAGTAATCATCCAGCGAAATGCCCATTTCCTGAGCAACTTCACTGTCACGCGCATCCCTTCCGGTACGCGCCTCAATCTGACGTACCACTTCTGCCAGCTCGCGCGTCTTGCGATGCACCGACTTGGGCGCCCAGTCATTGCGACGCAATTCGTCTAACATGGAGCCACGAATACGAATGCCTGCGTATGTCTCAAAACTGGCACCCAGCTCGGAGCGATAGTTCTTTGAGGCTTCCAACAAACCAACCATCCCGGCCTGAATCAAGTCATCTACCACCACCGATGATGGCAAGCGCGCCATTAGGTGATAAGCGATCCGCTTCACCAAGGGCGAATATTTAGCGATCAGACTATTCTCATCCGAATCCGGAATGTTCGTATAGGGGCTTGCCATAAAGGTTCCTTTTCCAACCAGGGACTCCAAGCCATGTCGCCGGAAACAAACATGTGCATGCCGGGATTTCGACACTCGTCAAACAAACCTTTAATCATCCCGGAACTGGTTGCCCCCCGCCCAACGAAAACGGGCCCGTATCGGGCCCGTTTTAATCCGAACATCCGCCAGTATTAGCGCATGCTAACTTCCAACGCTCGACCAGGAGTGGTTGCGAAGTTCTCGGCAAACCGCACCGGCATACCAACTTCCATCTCATCCAACGCTCCATCCAGCAAAATACTGCCGCTGAAATATATTTCCCGACCGTCTTCAGCCTCCAAATAGCCAAATCCCTGATCAGCAAACAATTCCCTGACCCGACCAACGTGATTAACCCTAGAGGAAGGCCCTGCCAGCAACTGCGTTGCATGCACACCGTTATGGTGATTTTTTACATCGCCTCGACGACGACGAACAAACTCTTTCAACTGACGCTGTGCCGCATCGAATGTGTCACGAATGGCAACGTAGATATCCTCGTTAGGTTCCCGCTTCACTACCAATTCAGCACCGGGGACCGTTAAATCGACGCGTACGTTGTACAAAAGGCCTTGTTGCTTATGGCGATGCGGCGTCTCCACCATCACCCGACAACTGATAATCTGATCAAAGAACTGCTCCAGTTTCTGAGCTTTTTTCTGAATGGCTCCAAATGCATTCTTGGAGAGGGACATTTTTCTGGTAGTAATTTGTAACGGCAATTTCACTACTATTTCCTCCTATTTCATACGCTTGTGCATCCCCACCGTCACAACTAAACAACGATGATCGTACACAAAGAACATGAGGTGTTCACCGCAAAAGAACACCGTCAATAAAGATGGATAAAAGTATGACGTCAGTCAGCCACGATGGTTCGCAGTAACCCCGGAAAAACGGCTATTTTTTTACATCCTCAACACAATCGACACAACATTCCGGATGCTGACCGTCCTCTCATTATGACCAATAACCCCCTCAGGGCAACTCGGAATTTTTTATGGACATAGCATCGTCATTAAATTTATTTAAGCCATGACCTGCGTCTATAGATTAATCAATCCAACAGCCGATACTTTATACTGTCATAGGTGCGATACGGCGTTTTGCCGTTTTTTTGGCTCGTTTGTCAGAAATCGCTGGGAAACACGCCGAACGGCGTCAAGTGTTCGACATTGTTTTTGTTCAATTTTTCCTGGCTTGCTTCTTGCTCCCCATCACTTAAGGAAAGGGAGAAATATCACCAAATATCCCACACAGTGTTAGCATAACCATCCGGAGGTAAAGGTCATGAGCATTTTTAAACATTACATGACGCGCTATGAAAAATCCCAGGAAGAAGAATTCACGCTACAAGAATATCTCGACCTGTGCAAAAAAGATCCAATGGTCTATGCCAGCTCTGCGGAGCGCATGTTGGCCGCCATCGGCGAACCTGAGCAAATTGACACACGCAATGACCAACGCCTGAGTCGACTTTTCTCAAACCGCGTCATAAACATCTACCCTGCTTTCAGAGATTTTTACGGCATGGAAGACACCGTAGAAAAAATCGTCGCCTACTTCAAACACGCGGCGCAAGGATTGGAAGAAGCCAAACAAATTCTATATCTACTGGGTCCAGTAGGTGGCGGCAAATCCTCCTTGGCTGAAAAATTAAAATCACTGATGGAAAAATATCCGGTTTACGCCTTAAAGGGTTCACCGGTCAACGAATCTCCGCTGGGATTATTCAATCCTGCCGAAGACGGAAAGATTTTGCAGGAAGAGTACGGCATCAACTCGCGCTACCTCAGCACCATTCTGTCGCCATGGGCAGTAAAACGCCTGCATGAATACGGCGGTGATATTTCAAAATTCAAAGTCGTTAAACTATGGCCTTCCATTCTTCAACAAAAATGCATTGCCAAAACTGAACCTGGCGATGAGAACAATCAAGACATTTCCTCACTGGTCGGAAAAATAGACATTCGGAAATTGGAAATGTTTGCCCAAGACGATCCAGACGCGTACAGCTACTCGGGTGGCCTGTGCCAAGCAAACCAGGGTTTGCTGGAATTCGTGGAAATGTTTAAAGCGCCTATCAAAGTATTGCATCCATTACTGACTGCAACCCAGGAACACAACTACAAAGGAACCGAGGGCTTAGGTGCTATACCGTTTGATGGTGTCGTACTTGCCCACTCCAACGAATCCGAGTGGGTTGCATTCCGCAACAATAAAAATAACGAGGCATTCCTCGATCGGATATACATTGTCAAAGTGCCTTACTGTTTGCGGTACTCTGAAGAAATCAGAATTTACGAAAAACTGCTGCGCAATAGCTCACTGGCCAATTCGCCATGCGCACCAGACACGTTGAAAATGCTAGCGCAATTCTCTGTGCTAACACGACTGAAAGAGCCAGAGAATTCCAGCATTTTCTCGAAAATGAAAGTCTATGATGGTGAAAGCCTGAAAGACACCGACCCAAATGCCAAATCCTATCAGGAATACCGGGATTTCGCCGGCGTCGACGAGGGAATGAATGGGTTGTCTACCCGTTTTTCATTCAAAATACTGTCCCGCGTATTCAACTATGACAATACTGAAGTAGCTGCCAACCCTGTGCATCTGCTGTATGTTCTAGAACAACAAATTGAGCAGGAACAGTTCCCCAGCGAAGTTGAGGAACGCTACCTATCCTACATCAAGGGCATGCTGGTTCCTGAATACATTGGATTCATCGGCAAAGAAATTCAGACCGCCTATCTTGAGTCCTATTCCGAATACGGTCAGAATATTTTCGACCGCTACGTCACCTATGCGGATTACTGGATTCAAGATGAAGAATACCGGGATCCTGACACTGGCGAAATCTTCAACCGCTCGGCTCTCAATGAAGAACTTGAAAAAATTGAGAAACCCGCTGGAATTTCCAATCCGAAAGATTTCCGCAATGAAATTGTTAACTTTGTGCTTCGCGCCAGAGCCAACAACAACGGAAAGAATCCGAAATGGACCAGCTACGAGAAACTTCGTAATGTCATCGAGAAGAAAATGTTCTCGAACACCGAAGATTTGCTTCCTGTCATTTCGTTCAATCCCAAATCATCGGGAGAAGACAAGAGGAAGCACGAGGATTTTGTTAACCGCATGACAGAAAAAGGCTACACAGCCAAACAGGTCCGTCTGCTTTGCGAATGGTATCTGCGTGTACGTAAATCCTCCTAAACAAATCGAGGTGTCCCTTGTCTCGCATTATAGACAGACGACTAAACGGCAAAAACAAAAGCGCTGTGAATCGGCAGCGCTTTCTCCGCCGCTTCAAGACTCAGATTAAAAAGGCTGTCAGCAACGCTATATCTGGCAGAAAAATATCTGATATTGAGGGCGGAGAAACCATCACCATTCCTTCAAAAGACATCTCTGAACCTGTCATCCATCACGGTCAGGGCGGCGATAGAACTATCGTCAGCCCTGGCAACAAACAGTTTTCCACTGGTGACAAAATAAAGCGCCCTAGCGGCGGCAGTGGTCAAGGCCAGGGAAACAAGGCCAGCAATGACGGCAGCGGTGAGGATGATTTTGTTTTCGAGCTAAGCAAAGAAGAATTCATGGAATTTTTCTTTGAGGATCTTGAACTACCCAATCTCGTCAAAACAAAACTAGCCACCATTTACGACAAAAACAGGGTTCGCGCCGGTTACACCCAAAACGGCGTTCCAACAAACATCAATGTGGTTAGATCCCTGCGAGGCGCAAAGGCCAGACGCATCGCCCTTCGTGGCCCGCACAAAAGAAAACTGAAAGAACTGGAGGACAAGCTCGAAGAACTACTGCTGTCCCACGCTGAAACTGATCCTATTATTATCGATCTAAAGCGCGAGATAGAAATTGTTAAGAAGAAAATATCAGCAATACCTTTCATCGATACTTTTGATCTTAGATATAACAACAGAATTGAAGTCCCAAAGCCAACGACACAAGCAGCCATGATATGCATCATGGACGTGTCAGGCTCCATGGATCAGCTTAAAAAAGAATTGGCGAAGCGGTTCTTTATCCTGCTGTATCTGTTCTTAACCAGGAACTATGAAAAAATAGAGATCGTTTTTGTTTGCCATCACACCACCGCACGTGAAGTTGACGAACAGGAATTCTTCTATTCTCGTGAAACAGGCGGAACCGTGGTTTCTAGCGCTCTCAACCTGGCGCACGACATTATCAGTGATCGTTACACCAGCGATGACTGGAATGTGTACGTCGCGCAAGCTTCGGATGGCGACAACTGGCATGATGATTCTTCACTCTGCCACAACATCATGGACAGCAAACTTCTTCCCTTGGTGCAATACTTTGCCTATGTCGAAATAACACCGGATCAGCATCAAAGTCTCTGGCATCAATACCAGCGACTACGTAGCAGTCACCCACATTTCGCCATGCAGCAAATTGATTCTGCGGCAGACATATACCCTGTCTTCCGCGAGCTGTTCAAAAGACAAACTGAGGTGAAGTCATGAGCGAGAAGCGCAAGCTGCTCTCTGAGGGTTCAGAATGGACTTTTGACCTACTTGACGAATACGAGCGTGAAATAGGCCGTATCGCCAAGCTCTACCGCCTGCAAACCTATCCCAATCAGATAGAAGTCATCAGCGCGGAACAAATGATGGATGCATACTCTTCGGTGGGTATGCCGGTAGGCTACAACCATTGGTCCTACGGCAAACAATTCCTCGACACCGAAAAAAAATACAAGCGTGGCCGAATGGGTCTGGCTTACGAGATCGTAATCAACTCTGATCCGTGCATATCGTATCTCATGGAAGAAAACACCATGACGATGCAAGCACTGGTTATTGCCCATGCCTGCTATGGTCACAATTCATTTTTCAAAAACAACTACCTTTTCAAACAATGGACTTCCGCCGACGCCATTATTGACTATCTGGTTTTCTCCAAAAAATACATCGCAGAATGCGAGAAGCGTTATGGCATTGATGCCGTTGAGGAAATACTCGACTCTTGCCATGCATTGATGAATTTTGGCGTCGATCGTTACAAGCGTCCTCAGCGTTTGTCACTGCGAAACGAGCAAGCCAGACAAAAAGAACGTGAAGAATATCTGCAAAGCCAAGTCAATGAACTGTGGCGAACCATCCCCACGCCAGACAAAGAAAATAAGGAAAATGCCGAGCGGTTCCCCAAAGAACCCCAGGAAAACATTCTGTATTTCATCGAAAAAAATGCACCACTACTTCAACCCTGGCAACGTGAAATTGTGCGTATTGTGCGAAAAATCGCACAATATTTTTATCCTCAGCGACAAACCAAAGTCATGAATGAAGGGTGGGCAACCTTCTGGCACTATACGCTGCTTAACCACATGTATGATGAAGGTTTGGTCGACGAGGGTTTCATGGTCGAGTTTCTGAAATCACACACCAATGTGGTATATCAACCGGAATTCGACAGCAAATATTATTCTGGAATCAACCCCTACGCACTGGGGTTTGCGATGATGACGGACATTCGCCGTATTTGTGAGCATCCCACGGACGAAGATCGTCGCTGGTTTCCTGAGTTGGCAGGTAGTGACTGGATCAGCAGCTTGGATTTCGCCATGCGAAACTTCAAGGATGAGAGCTTCATTGCCCAATACCTGTCCCCAAAAGTTATTCGCGATATGAAACTATTCTCTATTCGTGATGACGACAAAGATCAGTTTATGATGGTCGATGCGATCCACAATGACGAAGGATATCGCACGGTTCGTCAACATCTGGCAGATCAATACAATCTGGGCAATATTGAACCTAATATCCAGGTTTATAACGTCAATCGCTGGGGTGACCGCAGCCTGACACTACGACACTATCAGTACAACCGCAGACCATTACATGACTCCAGTTTGCACGAAGTCATGAAGCATTTGTCTCGTCTTTGGGGATTTGGTGTGCGCCTGGAAAATGTCGATCAGGATAATAAAATTTCGCTGGTACATGAGGTCGCGGCCAGCAAAAACTAAACCCCCACGGTGCATGACGCACACCGCGGGGGCCATGTGAGAAGAGTTGCTATACCTTCCATAAATGCCGTCTCGAGAGAGACGGTTCCCACGGGTCCCTTTTGTACCGGACCCTGATTAAATTATAGTGCAGTTTTTTAAAGGCAACGGCGAAGTTGCCCAAAAGTTTTTTATTGCGCTAATTAACGGCAATTAGCGCAAAGGCCGTAGATATACAAACAGTGATCGGTCATTTGAAATCCGGCTTTTTCCGCAATTTCTTTCTGCCGCTGCTCGATGACGTTATCGACAAACTCTTTCACTTTGCCACAGCCCACGCAAACGATATGATCGTGATGACCGCCGCTGTCCAGCTCAAACACCGCACGACCATCTTCAAATTTGTGGCGCACCACCAGCCCTGCTGACTCAAACTGGGTCAACACGCGATATACCGTTGCCAGACCAACATCCTCGCCGGTCTCGGTCAACATCCGGTAAATATCCTCGGCACTTAAGTGGGCATTGTCGCCCTGTTCCAGCAATTCCAAAATTTTAATGCGGGGACCGGTTGCCTTCAGACCGGCGTTTTTCAAATCCTGACTATCCAAAGCGATAATCCTTTTCTATAAGGTGTTATATTTTTGTCGGCTTTCAGGTAACATTAGCCTTGGTTTCAACAATGAATTTCACCCATGGGCAAGATCCTCAGAAATTTAGTCATTGTAAGCGCATTCCTGCCGGCTTGCACCATACACACCATCGATATCCAGCAAGGTAACGTCATCGAAGCGGATGCCGTCGCCCAGCTGCAAACGGGCATGACCCAGGACCGGGTCCGCTTCATCATGGGCACCCCGCTGCTGCAAGATCCGTTTCACGCCAATCGCTGGGATTACATCTACACCAAACAAGACGGCGCGGCACCCTACAGTCGGGAGCACAGCCGGGTCACGGTATTTTTCGAAGACGGAAAAGTCACAAAAATCGACAAGCAATAACGCCAGCTAGGCGTTATTCACTTACCGCGTCACCACTAGCAACATCACCACCGCCCTTTTTCATGCGTTTGCCCTCGGCGGCGCGACGACGGCGAACTTCTTTTGGGTCCGCCAGCAATGGCCGGTAAATCTCCACCCGATCACCGGCGATCAATGGTTGCTGCAATTTGGTCAACTTGCCAAAAATCCCTACTTTATTGTTGGCCAAATCAATTTCTGGAAATTTTTCCAGCACCCCCGAGCGCACGATGGCCTGCTCGGCATTGGTACCGGCTTCCACTTCCAGCGCAAAAATTTCCTGCACATCCGGACGGGCATAAGCCACTTCCACCCGAATCATTTCCTGTTGCTGCGTCATGCGCTGTACACTTCCCGAGCACGTTTCACAAAGACCTCCACCATGGTATTGCAGATTTGGGAAAACACCGGCCCCAACGTCATGCTCAACACCTTGCTGGAAAATTCAAATTCCAAATCCAATGACACCTTGCACGCATTTTCGTTCAACGCCTGAAATCGCCAGTAGCCGTGCAACGCCTGAAACGGGCCATCCACCAACTGCATTTCAATAACCTCGCCTTGGGTATTGAGGTTACGCGTCGTAAACGTTTGCTGAATACCTGCTTTGGCAATCTCGATACTGGCAGTCACTTGCAGCGCATCGCGGCTATGCACACTTGCTGATTTGCACCACGGCAAAAATTGCGGATACGCCTCTATATCATCGACCAAATCAAACATCTGTTGTGCACTAAACGGCACCAGAGCATTACGTTTTACCGCTGTCATCGCGCGCCTCGATTAGATCAGACCAACCACATTAAGAAACACGCAGAAAATCGCCACCGGTGTCACATAACGAATCAAAAATAACCATATCCGAAAACCCAGTTGCTCTTTCATTTCCAATTCGTCACGGCAAATCTGGCGCGGCAATACCCATCCCGCAAAAATGGCGATCAGCAAACCACCCAGCGGGAGCAAAATATTTGTTGTCAGAAAATCCAGCGAGTCAAAAAACGTTTTGCCAAAAAGCTTGATCTCGGACCACTCATTGAACGACAGTACCGTACCCACACCCAGCAGCCAAGCCGACATTCCCAAGAAAAGACATGCTTTTATCCGGGTCATGCCGCGCTTTTCCACCAGCCAAGTAACCGCAGGCTCGATCAGCGAAATAGACGATGTCCACGCTGCAAACACCAGCAGCACAAAAAACAAGGTGCCCACTATCGTCCCACCGGGCATATGCGCGAACGCCAGCGGCAAGGTTTCAAAGACCAACCCCGGACCCGCTCCCGGCTCCAGACCGTTGGAAAATACTATGGGGAAAATGGCCAAGCCTGCCAGCAAAGCCACGGTGGTATCAGCGATCGCGATTATGAACGTTGTCCGCGCAATCGAAACTCGCTTGGGCAGATAGGAACCGTAGATCATGATCGCTCCCATTCCCAGACTCAGCGTGAAAAAGGAATGCCCCATGGCAATCAAAATACCGGTGCCAGTAATCTTGGAAAAATCTGGTGTGAACAAAAATTCCACCGCTCGCGCAAAGTGGCCCATGCTCATCGCATACCCCACCAAGATGAGCATCAGCACAAACAGTCCCGGCATCAGCACATACACGGCCTTTTCCAGACCTCCGCGAACGCCGCGCGCGACCACCGCCATGGTCAGAACCATAAACAAGGTGTGCCAAGCCAGTAGCGTCAGCGGCGACCCCAGCAAGCTGGCGAATTGATCGCCAACAAATGCCGCATCCTGACCGGCAAACGCCCCAGAGCCCAGCGCCGGCACATACGCCAGCGCCCAACCGCCAATGACACTATAGAATGATAGAATCAGAAAGCCAGCCAGCATCCCCATCCAGCCCAGCCACTTCCAGGCAGAACTGCCACCGGCTTCTGCAGCCAGGCGGGTCATGGTGTTCACTGGCGTACTCCGGCCACGACGACCGAGCATAATTTCGGCAACCATGATGGGAATACCTATCGCCGCCACGCACAACAAATACACCAGCACGAACGCACCGCCGCCATTTTCGCCGGTAATATACGGGAACTTCCAAATATTGCCCAAGCCTACCGCCGAGCCCGTCGCAGCCAGGATGAACGCCAAGCGACCGGACCATTCGCCATGGATAGACTGCCTTGATTCGCTCATTACCTTAGCCAGCTCCGAAAAATTTTGCTTGGCATTTTGCGTAAATTTGCCGCATAACACAACCCACGCCAGGCCTCCCGCCATTACAAACAAGGACATAACCGCAAAGCTATGCCAATTGGCCGCGCTTGTGGCTATAATAGCCGCCCTATGAACAAGCCCAAAAACAAAAACGGCAATACCTCGTCAACCATCGCGCTCAACAAAAAAGCGCGCCATGACTATTTCATAGAAAAGACCTTCGAGTCTGGCTTAGTGCTGGAGGGCTGGGAAGTCAAAAGCCTGCGCGCAGGCAAGTGCCAGATCAGCGATGCCTATGTGTTCGTGAAAAACGGCGAAACCTTCGTCTCCAACGTGCTGATCACGCCGCTGTTGACCGCATCCACCCACATCGTTCCCCAGTCCAACCGTATTCGCAAGCTGTTGCTTAACCGCCACGAAATTGATCAGCTCACCGGTGCCATTGAGCGCAAGGGCTACACGCTGATCCCCTTGGCGATGTACTGGAAAGGTTCGCGCGCCAAACTGGAAATCGGCTTGGCCAAGGGCAAGAAACTGCACGACAAACGCGCCACCGAAAAAGACCGTGACTGGCAGCGCGAAAAACAGCGCGTCATGAGCCGCGCTCGTTAATCCACCCCGGGACAGGGCACTCCCGTCCCAGCCAAGCCACAATAACCACCGGGATTTTTGGCCAAATACTGCTGATGGTAAGCCTCGGCATAGTAAAATGGGCCTGCCGGTAAAATTTCGGTGGTAATCGCTCCCCTGCCGAACTTTAGTAGCTCCCGCTGATAGATTTCCCGACTGCGCAATGCCAGTTGCTGCTGCGACTCATCCATAAAATAGATGCCCGATCGGTACTGCGTCCCCACATCGTTGCCCTGGCGCATGCCCTGAGTCGGATCATGAGCCTGCCAAAATATTTGCAGCAGTTGCACGTAACTGATTTGCTGAGGATCAAAAACCACCATCACCAGTTCAGTATGCCCCGTCAGCCCGGAACAGACTTCCCGATAAGTAGGATTGGGCGTATACCCACCACCGTAGCCCACCGCCGTCGTCCACACCCCCGCTTGGGTCCAAAACAACCGCTCTGCCCCCCAAAAACACCCCAATCCAAAATATGCCTGCGCCAACCCCACCGGAAACGGGGCCAGTATCGGCTGTCCCGTCACGGCGTGGGGTTCGGTCACTGCCATCACCTCGACCCTGCCGGGCAACGCCTGGCTGGATGCCAGAAAACTTAATTCCACCATTATTTATCCTTACCCCTAATGTATTTGCCCCTGTTGACCGACACTGTCCTGTAGCTCTCATTCACTAGTTTGAAGGCATATGTGTGCGGATATTTCATGGTTCCTGCCAAGGCGCTTAGGCCGCCCCCAGCGCCTGCAGACCCTGCTTTATTATCACGTAACCATCTGTAAATTCTGGAATTACATTAATGCTCAGCAGTAAGAAAAAAAAACTGTGGTCCATGGGGCGCATTTATACCATTGCCCTCGTCGTGGGGCTGGGCATGTCGTTGGTTATTGGCATTGGGATAAACCACACCTTCGTGTCTCAGCAGCAGACCGAAACCACCATACACCATCAAGTACAGCAGACGCTGCAACAAACAAATTTCGCCCTAAATAAACTGCTGCCCTACGAGCTAGCTGTCAACCAACTCTCGTCTGCGATATATAACTACCATTTTCAATTGGAATCACAGTCCCCCGATCAAAAGAGCATTTCAGAAGCTTCACAAAATGTCAGTACCCAGTTAACGCTGGCCTACCAACAGTTGCGTCAAACAGACTCCAGTGCCATTAATCCAAAATTACGCGCACAAATTGCCGCGGGCACTGAATCACTGATCGCGTTGCACAATCGCCTTGGCGAAGCCAAAACCCCTGCGGAACAACAACGGCTTTACCTGCAAGTCTCTACTCAAATTCATCAGATAGAGCATTTATTCAACCAGTCAGCACTTTTTCTCCGCGTCCAAAACAACGAATTACGGCAGCGGTTACTTGCCAATAACAATCAAACCATCAATCAGCTACAGCAACTCAACACCGATGAAAGCAATCTGATTACGATATTCATCGTTTTACTGATCGCTCTGCCATTGCTGATCACGCTCGCCATTGCTTATATTCTCGATCAACGCTTACGTTGGCTAATCAAGTACGCCAATGCCATCACAAACGATAGCAGTACTCCTGTTCCATTTCGAGCCAACGACCGACTGGGGTTATTGGCCATGGCACTGTACCGTCTGGGACGCCAGGTCAAACGCCATATCAACCAAGTCGTTGAACAAACAGTCCACGTGGAAAATGCTCGTGTCGTCGCTGAGAAAATGGCCAATTACGACCCATTAACCGCACTGCCCAATCGCCGCCATTTTACCCAGCTGCTGGAAAAACAATTGCAAAACAACAATGACGACGCCAACAGTCGCTACCTGATGTTTTTGGATCTGGATAATTTTAAACCAATCAACGACTTTTATGGTCATGACGCGGGCGATCGTCTGCTGCGCATTATCGCCGCCCGGCTCGCCAACTTGTTACGCCCAGATGACGTCATTGCCCGTCTGGGAGGAGATGAGTTTGCCATGATCATCCGTTGTGACACGGCACAAGTTGACAGCATCGCCCAAAAAATACTCAATCACATCGCTCAACCCATTGCCTTAAATGACAAACGCATAGACATTTCCATCAGCGTTGGCATTGCCCTCATGAACGAGGAATCTACCGTCAGCAAACTACTAAAACAGGCCGACATGGCAATGTATCAGGCCAAAGCACTGGGTAAAAATAATTTCAGTTTTTATTCACCCGAATTGGAAACCGAAGTACTGCATCATCAACGCCTGCTCAACGATGCCAAACATGGTTTAGCCAATAATGAATTCGTACTGTACTACCAGCCAAAAATCGATCTAAAAACCCTAAAGCCTATCGGCTGCGAAGCACTAATCCGTTGGCAACACCATGAAAAGGGCCTGCTGCTGCCAGGCGCATTTTTACCACAACTGGAAAACAGCGCCTTCATGCTGGAAATTGAAGGCTGGGTATTGCGAACGGCCTGCGAGCAAGCCAGCTACTGGATCAACTTAGGACACCCCATTTCACTGGCGGTCAATGTCACCATTAAACAATTTTTTGCCGAAAACTTTGTTTCCATGGTGCAGCAGATTTTGCGCGATACCGGTTTTCCACCTCATATGCTGGAACTTGAAATCACCGAAACCATGCTGATGGACGATATAAAGCGCGGCGAACAAATTCTTGCCGCCTTGCGCGAACAAAATATCAGTGTGGCCGTTGATGACTTTGGTACGGGATATTCGTCACTGGGCTACCTACATGACTTGCCACTGGATTGTCTCAAGCTTGATCGACGTTTTGTCAGTGCCATCACACCAGGACACGACCCCTCCATCATCGACGCCATCATCAGCCTGGGACATCGATTGAATTTAAAAATTGTCGCCGAAGGCATAGAAACTGACGCCCAATTGCGCAGCCTGCAACAATTGGGGTGTGATGTGGGTCAAGGGTATCTGTTCTCGCCAGCACTGCCGTACAACGAGTTTTTGCAATACATCAACCTGCCTCGAGCCAAACTCATCTCGCTATCGCGAACAGCTCGCTGAGCGAGATCAGAGCGTGGACATCATCCATTCCAGCAACGCAACATTTGCACAATCAGTCCGGTACAGAGCGTAACAGTCCCGTTGCATGACAGGCGCCTCCTCCACCAACGTCAGTCCGTTTGCCCGGTCTGGCGTCAATGACAAATAGGCACTTCCCCCTTGTTGATTGAGCAGATTGTGCGCCAAACGACCGTGACTCACCTGCAGCATGGCCGGCGGCGCCTGAGTAAACATCTGCAAATGCTGACTGCGAAACGCTTCACCCCAATCCACGTAAATGTAATCTTCTCTGGCCACCAGTTCAGCCGCAGGCAAATCTGGCAGCGTGCTGTAAAGACGCAGCTGTAGCTGGTTGAGTTCCTGCACCTTGAACGAGCCGCGAATCGGCAAATCAAACACGAATGCCGCGTCCAAAATACCTTCGTGCAGCAATTTTAGCAGCGTATCCCGACCATGAACTTCAACTTGCAATGCCAACTGAGGCCGCTCCTTGCGCCACATCAGCAAGTTGTCCTGCAAGGTAGTGTCCCAAATGCTGGGTAATGCACCCAACACCAGAAATTCCTTGTTTTCTTCCTGAAGCGCGGTGTCGTGGCGCGCCTGATTCCACAGCAACAACATTCGCTCTGCGTAAACCAAAAACTTCTGCCCCGCCGCCGTCAGATGAATATTGTTACGATCACGACTCAGCAGACAAACACCCACACTCTGCTCCAGCGCCTTAATCCGCGCACTAACCGCCGACTGGGTCAAAAACAGTGCCTTTGCCGTTTTGCCAAAATGGCGACTCCGGCTTAATTCCACAAACGTCTTCAGCAACGCGACATCCACGAATGCCCACTCCTCACTCAAACACAATTATTTATCGCATCAACAAAAATTTATTGTTTTACTGCGCTGATTGTCAAACGTTAAATACTTGAACCAATTAGCAATTGGTAGATAGCAGACCACGATGGAGAGTCTCAATGAAAAAAATTTTAGTCCTTGCTACCAGCCTCATGCTTGGTGGAATGTTCGCTGCCCAAAACAGCTTCGCCGCTGGCGAGCACAATGCTCATGACGCTTGCCGCGCAGAAGCTGCCGATGCCGGCATTGTCGACAAAGACGAGTTGGAAAACTATATTGCCGACTGCATTGACATGATGGATCAGGGCGCCCAGGATGAAGGCGACGTCCAACCCGAAAGCGACAACCAACCCGAAGGCGATGAGCCTGCTCAGGAAGATCAGGGCGCAGAAGCCAGCCCATCAGCTTCCTAAATCCAAGCTTTTCCACGTGGCCGGAATTATATACCGGCCACGTTAAACATTACTGTTACTGCTAAATATCTTTTTCACTGACGACCGATACTACCCATAGGACTTCCCCGACCAACCACGGAGGTTAATATGAGTACGGTTGCCACACTGCTCAAACAGAAAAACAGCGACATCTGGCGCATCAGCCCGGAAAAGAGCGTGTTCGACGCGATTAAGCTTATGGACGAAAAAGGCGTTGGCGCCTTGCTGGTCGTCCAAAATAACAGCCTGGTCGGCATCGTTTCCGAAAGAGATTACGCCCGCAAGGTCATCCTCAAAGGAAAAACCTCAAAGGAAACACGCGTAACCGAAATTATGACCCGGCAAGTGCTATACGTCACCCCCGACCATACCATCAATGACTGCATGGTATTGATGACTGGCAAACGCATCCGCCACCTCCCGGTGTTGCAGGAAGACGACTTGGTCGGGATCATCTCACTCGGTGACGTCGTCGAAGAAATCATTCGCGAACAAAAAAGCAAAATCAAAGAACTCGAAAACTATATCAGCTGGGAAGAAAACTACTAGGGTCTGAGCCTCCCAGATTAACAGCCATATACTACCGCCGCACCAAATTTCGCCTCCGGGAAAATATTGAAGACGGTGGCCTTAAGCTATAGTTAAAATACGCGATTTAGCATGTTGTGGCCCGGCAGTTCGGCAACCTTTGCCATTCCAGGTTCCGCCGAGGCAGTTCCACCACACATGGAAAACTAGA
Organism: Gammaproteobacteria bacterium; assembly: GCA_029884425.1. Classification (NCBI taxonomy): domain Bacteria; kingdom Pseudomonadati; phylum Pseudomonadota; class Gammaproteobacteria; species Gammaproteobacteria bacterium. The sequence goes on along the minus strand of JAOUHV010000007.1, from coordinate 7,478 downwards.
CGAGATTTTAGTTTTACGGCTGCATTACGTTTTCCGGAGGTGTTCGTGACTCTCCCTGAGTCTTTCGAAAACAAGCCGCATTTTTTGGCGGTCATCAATCAGATCAGTGAAATATCACTGCGCCACAGTGATATCAATGACGCGTTGAAAAATATTCTTGATGCTGTGCTCGACATTTTTGATTGCGAGCGCGCCTTTTTCTACTATCCATCTCGTCAGCAAACTGGCCGCTGGCATGTACCCATGGAGCGTACCCGCCCTTCCTGGCCCTCAAGTTTCAATCCCAATACGTCACACCCCGAAAACGCCGAACTTCGAGCCTACCTGCAGCAAATCAATAATCCTAGTGGCAAGACCTGCGCAGCGGGGGCAGAAAATGAAATACGCATTCCTCCTGTGGTCATCACCCTGCTGGGCATTCAGTCGGAAATGCGTTGCGCCATTTTTCCACGGGGTAGCCACACTTGGAATTTTGCCATTCAACACTGCCAGATCGCGCACACCTACGGCGATTATGAACGCCATCTGTTCGAAGCCATTGGCCACCGCATCGCTGATGCATTAAGCAGTCTCATTATGCTGCGCAATTTGCGCAGCAGTGAAGAAAAACAACGGTTACTTTTTGAACACGCCCCCAATGCCATTTTTATTCTCGATGCGCAAAATGGAAAAATCACCGACGTCAATCAGCATGCCCAGGAACTCATCGCCCAGCCTCGTAGCACCCTTGTCGGCCAATATTTCGATACGCTATTCGTCCATCAGGCTGCCTCGGCAGACAAGCTGGCCAATGCATTGGTCAAAATATTTCCTCCGCAAAAAAATGCTGGCAAAAAATCCGTCGTCGAATGCGATATCCGCCACGCCACCGGTCATGCCATCAGCTGCGAAATTCATCTTGTTTATCTGCCGCTGGGCGAACAAACACTGATTTATGCCAGTATCATTGATATCCAGGAGCGCCGTTCAGCCGCTTCGCAACAAAAACTGCTCTCCAACGCACTGGAAAAAACCGCCGACTCCGTCATTATCACTGACGATGATGGCAAAATTATTTTCGTCAATAAAGCGTTCGAACACACCACCGGCTACAACAAAAAAGAAGCCATTGGCCAATACCCGTCAATCATCAAATCAGAAAAACAAGATGAGAAATACTATCGACGGATGTGGGCCACCATTTCTTCCGGCGTGGTGTTTAACGACATTATTGTAAACCGCCGCAAGGATGGTTCGTTGTATTCCGAAGAAAAAACCATCACTCCGCTGTACGACGAAGAACACCGAATCACCCACTACATATCTACAGGCAAAGACATCACTGAACGCATAGAAACCCAGGAGCGCCTGAATTTTCTTGCCCACCATGATGCGCTGACAAAGTTGCCCAATCGCACACTGTTTACCGACCGCCTTGACCAGGCGCTCAAACGTGCCGAGCGCAATCGCATGTCGGTTGCCGTGTTTTTTATCGACCTGGATCACTTCAAAAATATCAATGACTCCAGCGGTCACGATACCGGCGATACCGTACTCATCACCGCAGCACAGCGTTTTATCCGCTGTGTGCGCAAAGGCGATACCGTCGCCCGTCTGGCGGGGGATGAATTTGCCATTTTGCTGGAAGACATCACCGACGAAAACGTCGTACCACGCATTGCCGATAACATCATTGAAAATTTTTCTGCGCCGATCGAAGTCGGTATCAACCAGTTTTATGTCACACCCAGCATCGGTATCAGCATGTCACCCAATGACGGCGATGATGGTCGCGGCCTGTTGAAAAATGCCGATCTGGCGATGTATCGCGCCAAGGAACAAGGCCGCAACAACTATCAGTTTTACGCGATGGAAATGCGCCAGAAAGCATTGAATCGCCACCTGATGGAAAGCAATTTGCGTCACGCGTTAGACCGCAATGAGCTGTTCCTGTTGTACCAGCCACAAATCAGCCCCGACAGCGGCAATATTGTCGCTGCCGAAGCGCTGCTGCGCTGGAAGCATCCGGGAATGGGATTAGTGTTGCCGATTGATTTTATTCCTGTACTGGAAGAAACCGGCATGATTGTCCGTATCGGTGAATGGATTATTCACCAGGTCTGCCAACAACTCAGCGAATGGCGTGATCAAGGTATGCGCAAAATTCGCATCGCCGTCAACATCAGTGCTCGCCAATTCGATCACGGCGACCTGCTGAAAGTGGTTAAGGAGGCGCTGGCCAAATACCACATCCCTGCTGAACAGTTGGAATTGGAAGTCACCGAAAGTGTATTGATGCGCAATGAAATTCGCGCGCGTGAAACCCTAGAGGAAATCGAGAATCTGGGAGTCAGCCTGGCGCTGGATGACTTTGGCACCGGCTTTTCGTCTTTGATTTATCTCAAACGTTTCCCCATTCACACCATTAAAATCGACCGATCCTTTGTTATGGATATCGGCCACGACAAAGACGACGAAGCCATCGTCCGCGGCGTGGTCGGCATGGCCAAAAGCCTGGGGCTGGACGTGGTCGCCGAAGGTGTTGAACAGCCTCAGCAAATTGAGTTTTTGCGTCAGTTACGCTGCGAAATGCTGCAGGGCTTTGCCATCAGCGAACCCGTCAACGCCCAACGACTGCAGCAATTGGTACAAGCCGGAATACATACCCTGTAGCAGCACGCTCGCCCCAAATCATCTACACTTAAACGAGTCCACACCGACTTTGTGGACATATCAAGTGAGGAGAAATTTATGTACCTGAAAGACAGACAATCCGGTGATTTGGTGGAAGTTTTGGACGTCGGTGCTGCAGCCAATCCGTGCGAGAACAAAATCGCCGGTCGCTTCCACAGTGGTGAGGAATTGCAGCCTCCAGCGTATTTTGACAAGGCCAACCTGAGCTTTCCTTCCGGTGAAGCCTTGCCCACCTGCTGGACCAATCCTCATTATCGGCAGTAACAACCTGCCGGCCAGAGTCGGGAGCCCACCCGACTCTGTCGCAATAAAAAAGCAACTAGCCCTTGTTTTTGTAAATGAGAATAATTATCATTCCTAAAGAATCAATCCCATTTGCGATACAAGGAAACGCTCATGTCTGCCAAACCAATGCTTGCCCTGCTGACCGGCGCTGCCGCTTTGCTGGCCTCCAACCTGCTGTATGCCGCTGACGAAGTGGTGGTGTATTCCGCACGTAACGAACAGCTTATCAAGCCGTTGTTCGACAGCTACACCGCCGAAACCGGCGTAAAAGTCCAGTTCATCACCGACAAGGAAGGCCCGCTGATGCAGCGGCTGAAGGCCGAGGGCAGCAACACCCCGGCGGACCTGTTCATCACCGTCGACGCCGGCAATCTGTGGCAAGCTGGCAAAGAAGGTTTGCTGCAACCGGTCAAATCCGCCACCCTGGACAAAAACATTCCAGCCCATTTGCGCGACCCGCAAAATCAGTGGGTTGGCCTGTCGATTCGGGCCCGCACTATCGTCTACAACACCGCCAAACTCAAGCCGTCTGACCTTTCCAGCTATGAAGACCTGGCCAATCCCAAGTGGAAAGGTCGCCTGTGTCTGCGCACGTCGCAAAAGGTCTACAACCAGTCCCTGGTTGCGATGATGATTGAAGAACACGGCCAGAAAAAGACCGAAGAAATTGTCAAAGGCTGGGTAGCCAATCTGGCCACTGAGCCCTTTGCCAACGACACCAAAATGATGGAAGCCGTGGCTGCTGGTCAGTGTGATGTCGGCATTGGCAACACCTATTACTTTGCCCGCCTGATGACAGAAAAATCCAACCTGCCGATCAAATTGTTCTGGCCCAATCAGAAAACCAGTGGCGTACACGTCAATATTTCCGGCGCCGGTGTAACCAAACACGCGGACAATGCCAAGGGCGCGATCAAGCTGCTGGAATGGTTGTCTTCCGGCAAGGCCCAGGGACAATTTGCCGAAGCCAACCACGAATATCCAGTTAATCCGAACGTAGCACCGTCTGACATCGTTGCCAGCTGGGGCAAATTCAAGCAAAACCAGATCAACGTTTCGCGTGCCGGCGAACTGCAAGTTGAAGCGGTCAAGCTGATGGATCGCGCTGGCTACCGCTAACGCGCCCGCTGTTCACATCACGCCCGCTGCGCACATCGCCAGCGGGCGTTTTTTTCGACGGCAACTTGGGAGCAGAGTAGAAATCCATCATTCTCGACTTTGGATCGTGCCTTACATTCGACTTTGCTTGCGCCCGAGGACGCAGACCGATAATACTGACCAGCACCAACATTACCTTCCTGACAGCTGGAAAAACTCTATCCCTCCCCCCTGCCGCTGCTAAAAATCAAATCCAGACTGTTTGAATAGAGCATGCCGAGATCCAAGTCGGCGGTATGCGCAACGATAATATCGCCATAAAAACATGAAGCCAGCTGCAGCAGCTTCGCTGTGGGATCGTGATTGGGATCAATTTCGATAAGGTGTTGCATTAACATCTCATTGCCACTGGGAATCCGCAGTGTGTACAGCTCCGGCGAATCGGGATATAGCAAAAACCGGTCTGCGGCCTCAATATCATTCGCCGTAGGATCAAGCTCACTGGTCAGCAGCGAGGCAACAAAATTGACGACTAGGCGCGGATGCTTTTTCATCTGCGTTGCGCTGTGATTGAAGATACGACGTATCGCCACCTCACCAGTCAACGGTTGCTGGTGTTGCAACACCAGCAGATCCAGCGCCCAGATTCCCATCATGTACTTGAGAATATCTTCCTTCTTCTGAAAGTAATTGAAAAAGGTCATTTCCGTAATACCAATCTCCTCGGCAATAGATTTGACCTTCAAGTCCTTGAAATTCGTCGAATTACTTAACCGGTATACCGTGTCGAGGATGTCCAGACGGGTTTGCGCTTTGTTGAGGGTTCGCTTGCCAAAGTCCATTATTTGCCCAGTGATTCGCCTATAACCAGTTGAAATAAATAATAAATATAAATTTTTATAGTCAACTAAATTAATTTTGACTAACAGCCAATCTTTCGCTATTATTTTAGTTAACTAAATTATTTTATCACGCATTTGCCAAAACTCAGTCCTCCATCCGAAAGGAGAAATTATGGTGCCAACCACCTCATCCGATCTGTCCAGCAGAGCACTGATTCCATTTCTGGCGATCAGCTTCGGTTTGACATGGAGTATAGCCGCCCTGCTTATTCTGTTCACCGAGCCATTGGTGGCCATGTTCGGCGAAATCCGCCCAAGCAATCCGCTGTTTATTCTGGCAGTGTATTCACCCGGATTCGCCGCACTGTTTCTAGTGTGGCGCGCACATGGCATCGCGGGCCTGGGCCGACTCCTGCGTCGGCTGACATTGTGGCGCGTGTCTGCCAGTTGGTGGCTGTTTCTGATCCTGGGTATCCCGGCAGTGGTTTATCTTGGCGCAGCCATCAAAGGCTCGATCAGCGATCCCCTTCCATTCTCCCCCTGGTTTGCTGCCTTCCCGGCGTTGGCGCTGGCGTTTTTTCTTGGACCTATCGAAGAATTTGGCTGGCGCGGACTCGCGCTACCTTTGCTGCAACGCAAACTGGCACCATTCTGGGCCGGATTGATCCTAGGCATTGTCTGGGCTATCTGGCACATTCCCGCGTTTCTGCTCAGTGGAACAGCCCACAGCACTTGGGCATTCGTCCCTTTTTTTGTCGGAGTAGTGGCGATTTCGGTGATTCTAACATCACTGTTCAACAGTGCTCGCGGTAGTCTTTTACTCGCCTATCTTTACCACTTTCAAATGATGAATCCTATCTGGCCGGATGCCCAACCCTATGATGAATGGCTGTTCGTAGTCATTGCCATCATAGTGGTGTGGTTCAATCGTGCAGACATGTTTGCGCGCGAAGGTTCCGTCACCGAGGTACTGCCAAAATGATAAACATTCTGTGGATTAGTGGCATTTTGTTGTTGATCGCGTGCGCCTACCAGCCGGTTACCCGCACCGACAACTTACAAACCAGAGTCGATAGCATTCGCGAACAATATCAATTGCCCGGCATCAGTGTCGCTTATGTTTTAAGCGACGGCAGCAGCACTACGATCACATCCGGTGTTGCTAATATCGAAACAAAAAAAGCCATGACCGACAAAACGCGGTTGCTTGGTGCAAGCACAGGAAAAAGTTTTGTTGCCGCATTAACGCTGGCGTTTGTGCAGGAAAGCCGCCTGACACTGGATGATCCAGTATCCAAGTGGTTGGGTAAATATGCGTGGTTTGATCGCGTCCCCAATCACGAATCAATCACTGTCCGCCATTTGCTCACGCACAGCGCCGGACTGCCTGATCATGTGCACATGAAAAAATTTCATGACGCCTTCGCCAAGGAAAAAAACACACTTGAACCCTCATTTCCGCCCGTTCGGCTGATCGGATTCATATTGGACGAAGCTCCTTTGTTCGCCGCAGGCCATGGTTGGGCCTATTCCGACACGGGTTATTTACTGCTGGGAATGGTGCTGGAAGAAGCCAGCGAAAAACCATACTACGTTGAAATTCGCGAACGATTCCTGATTCCCTTGCAGCTTCGAGATACCACCTCCGCTGATCGCCGCGATCTGAAAAACCTGGCTGCAGGATACATGAACTCAGCCAACCCATTTGGCCTTCCCGCCAAGACACTGGACAAACACGGCCAGTTGCACTGGCATCCCGCCATCGAATGGACCGGCGGAGGATTGGCCACCACGGCTCACGATCTGGCCCATTGGGGATCGGCACTTTTTACTGGTCGCGCCATGTCCGGCGAATATTTACCAGAACTGCTTACTGGAGTTGCCATCCAGCCAAATGCTGCCGACATTCGCTACGCTGCCGGCATCGTTGTCGCTAGCGATCCGAGATTCGGCCCAGTCTATGGCCACAGTGGCTGGATTCCCGGTTATGTCAGCAGCTTTCGATATTATCCAAAATACGGTGTCACCATCGCATTTCAGATCAATACCGACCAACGAATCATAGATAGTGATGACAATGCTGTTAAGGCAATTGAAGACAGTCTGATCCAGGCTGTGGCACAAACAGACTGAGGTCATAGAAATGAACCACAAATTCATCACTTCATTTTACTATGTCATCGTCGCCTTGATTTGTACACAAACAGCACAAGCCAAAAACGATGACACTCAATACATCCCACTATTGCAGTATGATGATGTACACCTGCGCACGCATAACATTCAATCCTCCAGCATTGGCCTGCTGACACAAAATGCGGATATCATGTTTATCGGGCTGTACACCAAACACGATTTCAACGCTCCACTGGCCTATAATTTTCCGCAGCAATATCACACCATTGACACTTTGCTCGATGCAAAAAATGGCCGGGATCAATATCTTGGTATTTTCAAAAGCCAGTCTGACCAACCCATTGGCGGCGGCATAAACACATTTCACGCCGGTGTAGTTTATGGCTACGAATTTATCCGCAGAAAAGATTTTTCGCTGGTTCTTGGTGGCGGCATAGCTGCAGG